>DUBO01000025.1:34513-114956 GCA_012960245.1 Candidatus Binatota bacterium
GGGCCGCTTTCTCTTCACTGGCCGGTGTCCAGTCGTTGCCGCGCCAGTCGGTGGCGTGGGCCGGCGGGTCACCGTCCATGCCTTCCCACCAGGGCTGGCCGTCATCGGTCAGCGCCACGTTTGTGAATATGGTGTTGGCCGAGGCGCTGATCATCGCGTTGGGGTTGGTCTTGCTGCTCGTGCCCGGCGCGACACCGAAGAATCCGTACTCCGGGTTTATGGCGTAGAGGCGGCCGTCTTCACCGAATTTCATCCAGGCGATATCGTCGCCCACGGTCCAGATTTTCCAGCCGTCCTGGCACTCGGGCGGCACCAGCATGGCGAGGTTGGTCTTGCCACAGGCGCTGGGGAAAGCCGCCGCCATGTATGTGATGTCGCCCTCGGGGCTTTCGAGCCCGAGGATGAGCATGTGCTCGGCCAGCCAGCCCTCGTCGCGCGCCATGGTCGACGCGATTCGCAAGGCGAAGCATTTCTTGCCCAGCAGTGCGTTGCCGCCGTATCCCGACCCCACGCTCCAGATCTCGCGACGCTCGGGAAAGTGCATGATGAAACGGCGATCGGGTGAAAGGTCGCCCAGCGAGTGCAGGCCCTTGACGAACTGGCCGTCGTCACCGAGCTGGTCGATCGCGATCTGTCCCATGCGCGTCATCGTGCGCATGTTGATGACGACGTAGGGCGAGTCGGTTATTTCGACGCCTACCTGGGATATGGGCGAACCGGCAGGTCCCATGATGTAGGGCACCACGTACATGGTGCGGCCCTTCATCGCGCCTTCGTATAGCGGGCGGACCTTTTTCTCGGCGTCTGCCGGCGACATCCAGTTGTTGGTCGGGCCGGCGTTTTTCTCGTCTTCGCTGCAGATGAAGGTGAGGTGCTCCACCCGGGCGACGTCCTGGGGGTCGCTGCGGTACAGGTAACAGCCCGGGTAGGTCTCCTCGTTGAGGACGGTAAAATCACCGCTGGCCACCAGCTGGTCGATCAGGCCCTGGTACTCCTCTTGTGAGCCGTCGCACCAGACCACGCGGTCGGGGCAGGTGAGCTCTGATATTTCGTTGACCCAGTCGTTAAGAACCTTGTTCATCCTGGTTATGAATACTCCCGTGGCGCTGCCTGCCCAGACCCTCGACTGCTCTTACGGGTGGGCGGTTGGACAGCGTATATCACGCCACACTAGACCGGAAAATAAACGGTTTCCACTTTTGTCGCGTAGCCGGATGGATCAGCCCTTGCCGGCTTTCCAAAGCTCTACGTCGCCCGAAAGGGCCACGAATCGCTGTACCAGGCGGGGCTGGCTGAAGCCGGCCGACTCAAGTTCGTAGCCGGGGCCGCGGTCATCCGGGGGGTCCGGGCCTATGCCGGCGGCCTGGGCCAGCACGCGCGCGGGTGCTGCGGCCAGTGCCAGCCATGCGGGCCAGGCGGCCGACCAGTCGGCGACCAGCACGTGGCCCCCGGTGGCGAGCACTCTCCTGGTCTCGGCCAGCACCTGGTGGCGGGTGGCCAGTCCCAGTTCGTCGAGCACCATGGTGAGTGCGATGACATCGAAAGAGTTGTTTTCAAAGGGTAGCGATTGGCCGCAGCCTTCGAGCAGGCGCACGCGCTCTCCGCTGCCTCCCAGGCGCCGACGGGCTACGTTGAGAGCGTCGGGGGTGGGTTCCACACCGTAGAGCAGCGCCCCTGGTTCGTCGTAGGCCGCGCGCTCGAGCAGCGAACCCGTGCCGCAACCGACATCGAGCATGCGGGTGCCGGATTTTAACTCGCAGGCAGCCACCAGGTCTTCAATAAACGAACTTTCCGGCCACAACAGTGACCGCCAGCTGCGGTTGAAGCTGTCGTACATCGACCAGGTTTCGGCAACGATCATCTATACATTATAGCCCACGCGACGGCGGGCGCAGGCTATTTGTTGCAGGTCCATCCTTGTAAGCATTGTCGCCCGGTGGCAAGCATGGTGCTGCGGTGGGTACGGGGGCCTCAAGGATGATCAGGGCGCTGGCCCTGATGCTGCTGCTCGGGGCAGGGCTGGCCGCATTCTGTCACGACCTGCACCCTGTTGCGTTGGCTACCGGCCCCGACATCCTCCTGGTCACGATCGATACGCTCAGGGCCGACCACTGCTCGGCTTATGGCTACGCCATTGAGACTACGCCTTTTCTTTCCGACCTGGCCCACGAGGGGGTGCTCTACGAGCAGGCGTGGGCGCCCTCGGCTACGACGGCCCCTTCGCACGCGGCACTGTTTGCGTCGAGGTGGCCGCGCTCGATGGGCGTGATGAAGAACGGCCAGCCGGTGCCAGGCGGCGAGCTCATGTTGGCCGAACTGATGTCAAAGGGTGGATACGCCACGGCCGCTTTCGTGAGCTCGCTGCCCGTGAGCTCTCAGTTCGGTTTCGGCCAGGGCTTTGACTACTTCGACGATGATTTCAACGCCGAGGGATCCTCGCGCGATAAACGCAAGGCGCAGGGCCATGGCAGGAAGTACACGCACCGGCTCGACCGTCGCGCCGACGCCACGGCCCGGCATTTTGAGAACTGGTTGCGGCAGCGCGATGACCCGCGGCCACTGTTTGCCTGGCTGCACTTCGTTGACCCCCACTATCCCTACGGCAGCGATCGCCTGTTGGATCTCGAATGGCCAGATTCGGTTGGGGTGTCGATACGCGCTTACGACAGCGAAATTTTGAGGGCCGACCGTGGTCTCGAAACCGTCGTTAACGCTTTTCGCCGACACTCGGCGGCGCTCTCCCCGGGCGGAGAAACTTCGGACAGGGGTTCGGTGGTGCTGGTTACCTCCGACCACGGCGAGGGGCTGGGCGATCATGGCTGGAGCTTTCACGGCATCAACGTGTATGAAGAGGCCGTCAGGGTACCCCTGGTGCTATGGGGCAGCCCGGGAATCGACATCGGCGACACCGTGACTGGCGACACCGTCACTGGCGATACAGTGCCGGGGCAGGTTCGCAGCCAGCCGGTTACCCTGCTCGACGTGGCGCCCACCCTGACCGGCCTCGCGGGGCTTGACCGTGCGCCGTCTTTTCTCGGCCGCGAGCTTACCGGGCCGCTGCCCGAGGACCACGCCGTGTTCCTGCAGCGACGCAACTACCGGTCGCGGAGGGTAAGGGGACGCGAAGTACGGGGGACGCTTACTGCCGTCGTCGCCCAGGGCCACAAGTACCTGGTCACTGTATCGGGGGAGCAGTCGAGTACCGCGGAGCTCTACCACCTGGCCGATGACCCCGGCGAACTCGACGACCTGTCGGCATCCAGGCCCGGGCTGTCGTTGGGACTGGCCCGCCTCTTGTCGGGATGGGAGTCGGAGTACCCGGCCGTGAAGACGGTCCGCGTTTCTGACCGCGAAGTCATAAAGGCGCTGCGGTCGCTGGGCTACGTGGAGTGAAGCGGGGGTTGCAAAGAATAGCTGCCGCCTTGTCGGTGGCCTTGTTGCTTTCGCTGTCAGCCTGCAGCGAGCCGTCATCTACCGAGCCATTCCCCACCGGTCCGTATCCCGAAGCACCGCTGCTGGTGCTCGGCGTCGACGGTCTCGAGTGGAACGTGGTGCTCGAACTGGTCAAGCGCGGTGACCTTCCCGTAATCGCCGGCCTCATGCGCCGCGGCGTGTACGGTAGTCTTGGCGTCGATCGTCCCACCTTGTCGCCGGTGCTGTGGACAACGGCGGCCACCGGTCACCTCGCGGCTGAGCACGGGATTTCCGGCTTCGTGTACAGGCACAAAAAAAAGACCAAGTTGTTTCGCAGCTTCGATCGTCGTCGCCCGGCTTTCTGGAACCTCCTGGGCATGGCCGGCCAGCGAGTGGCCACGGTGGGTTGGTGGCTCACCTGGCCCGCCGAAGAAGTGAACGGCGTCATGGTTTCCCAGGCCAACACGATCACCAACTCCATGCGCCGCGACGGCATGGGTATAAGCAAGGGGGCGTTGTTTACCGGCCTGCAGCGGCAGGTATGGCCGCCGGCCATGGAGGCCCGCGTGTTGGCCGTACCCGCGCGGGTTGAGAGCGAACTCGACGAGCACATGGAGCGGGTGTTGGGACGCCTGCCCGGTGATCTACCCGAGGTAGAGGCGGTACTCATGCGCCACTGTCGCTGGGCCTTGCGAGCCGACGAAACTTATCGTCGCGTGGCGCTCGACCTGCTCGCTGCTGACGAAGGGTTTGATCTGCTGTCGGTGTACTTCGGTGGATCCGACGTGCTGGGGCACCGCTTCTGGCGCTACGCCTATCCGCAGCAGTACAAGCACCCGCCCACCGCCGATATGATAGACGCACTGGGCGATGTTCTGCACGACTACTACCGCTGGCTGGACACGACCCTGGGCGAGTTGATCGCGGCCGGGCCCGGCAACGCCAACGTGGTCGTGGTGAGCGATCATGGCATGCACGCCATTCGACCGCGCGCGCGTTTTGCTTCTGCCGACCGCATTCCGGCCCTCAACTCGGGTGGCCACTCGGACGCGCCCGATGCCTTGCTCATCGCCGCCGGTCCCTCGCTGCCGCTGGGCGACGGTGGCCTGCCGGAGAATCGCGAGGAGATCGTCGAGCTTGGCCGCCTGGTGGATCTCGCCCCTTCGCTGCTCGCGCTGCGGGGGCTTCCCTACGGGCTCAACATGACGGGCAGACCGATGCCGGCACTGCTGTCGGCGTCCTTTGCCGAGAAATTTCCGCTGACCTCTCGCCGTCGCTGGACCAGTGACGATTGGCGTCCGAGCTGGACCACGCCCCTGTCCGAGGAGAGTCTGCAGGACGATGATTCGGAGCAACGGCTGGAGCAACTGCGCTCGCTCGGCTACATAAAATAATCCCTGTCTGTGGGGGTCAGTCGAGGTAACCCAGGGCCTTGAGGGCGGCGCGTTCAGATGGGCTGATGTCCGCCTCGCCGCCATCCTTCCGGCTGCGGGCCGGTGGGTTGGCTTGCTTCCACGCCTCCAGCGCCGCGCTCATCCGGGCCAGGCGAACGGGTTGTTGGTCGGCCCGGTTGCTGCGTTCGCCCGGGTCAAGGTCGAGTCGGTACAGTTCGGGCGGCCGCTGCTCGGCGAGGATGAGTTTCCACGGTGTTTCGAACCAGGCTTCTTCGCTGCCGGCCAGGCGCTTCAGGGGCGGCGAACGAAAGGGACGTCGCTGGGCATAGAACGGCGCCACGGGCGGCTGGGCTTCTACGGACAGCCAGGCCGACAGGTCGCGGCCCTGGGCCGTAAAAGGGCGGGTGGGGTTGAGCAGGCCGGCGACGGTGGGCGCGAGGTCCACCAGCGACATGGGCGTGGTTATTACCCGCGGTGCGAGCTTTCCCTGCCACTGCATTATGAGCGGCACGTGCAGGGTTTCTTCGTACAGCAGCGTGCCGTGGCCAAACCCGATACCGGTTTCCTGTTGCCGTTCGGCCAGAGATTCGCCGTGGTCAGAGGCGACGACGATCAGCGGAGCCTCGCCGCGTGGTGACGATTGCCGGGCGAGTTTCACGATCGCGCCGAGCGCGCTGTCCACGTGGCTGACCTCGCCGTCGTATAGCCCACGTGCAGTCTCGACCTGTCTGCCGGGGAGCACAGCCGAACGAAGAAAACGCGGCGGGTCGCTGAAGCGTCGCGGTAGCTGATCGTGGCGGGCCATCGTGCCGCGACGCAGAGTCGACGGGGGCTCGTAGGGTTTGTGGGGTTCCCAAAGGTGTACCCACAGGAACCAGGGCCCGTCACCGTTGTTGGCAAGCCACTTGCGCGTGAGCTCGACTATTTCCCCGGAGTTGCGCCAGTGTTGCTCGCGCTGTGGCGAGTCGCTGCTGTCAAAGCCCGACAGGTTGCGGCGTGGCGGATCCAGCCCCAGGCGTGCCGTTATCGCGGCGGTGGTTTTGCCTTGCGCGCGCATCCAGTCGGCGAGCGTGGGCAGGTCGTCGACCGCGCGGGACGCGTTTACCAGCAGGCCGTGGCTGCGCGGGTACAGCCCGGTAAGAATGGAGGCGTGCGAGGGGTCGGTGGTGGGCACGGTAGCGTGTGCCGACTCAAAACGTACGCCGCCGGTCGCCAGCCGGTCGAGGGCCGGCGAGCCGTGGCCATTATTGCCGGGGCCGTAGCCCCAGCTCCCCAGGCGATCGGCCCTCAGCGTGTCGATGGTAACCAGCAACACGTTGGCGTTGGCCCGGTCAGTGGCGGGTTCGGGCTGGGAGCAGGCGCCGGCAATCAAGGTCGCGGCGACGAGCGCTGCGGCGATCCTGCCCGACATCATCATCGTGACCTGCATAGAAGGTACAGGTTAGATGTATGGCCCGTCCTTAGCTACAGTCGCCTCCGTGAGAGTCGTGACCGCAGCGTTGTTTAAGCGCAGGCTGAGCCCGCGCGTCGTCGTCCTGTTGTTGGCCCTGGGCGTGGCCTGCGCGGCCGGCTGCGTGGGCGATCCGGGGCCAACTCCACGTCGGGCCTACGACGATAAACCCAACGTGCTGCTGGTGAGTATTGACAGCCTTCGCGCCGACCACCTGGGCTTCATGGGCTACGAGCGCGCCACAAGCCCGGTAATGGACCGCCTGGCCAAGAGCGCGGTCGTCTTCGACAACGCCCACAGCAGCAGTTCGTGGACGCTTCCTGCTCACGCCGCGCTCATGACGGGCTTGCCCGACAGCGCCCACGGCGTGAGTCGTGGAGGGCGAGCAATACCGGCCGCCGCCGAGACCCTGGCCGAGGCTTTTAGTGTTGCGGGCTATCGCACCATGGGCTTCTACTCCGGGCCCTTCCTTCATCCGGTGTACGGCTTTGGCCGCGGGTTTGACGAGTACGTAGACTGCAGCTCCTATGGCCTGGGCTCGGCAGACGCTGACCCCAAGCGCCTGCACTCGGCGTCGCACCGCGACGTGACCGGCCCCATCGTTAAGCGCGAGCTCGAGGCGAGGGCGGCGTCACTGGGTCGCGGGCCGTGGTTTGTTTTTGTCCACCTGTGGGACGTTCACTACGATTACATACCGCCGGCACCTTACGACACGATGTTTGATCCCGATTACACGGGCTCGATGACCGGCGTCAAGTTCAAGGGAAACCGTGATTTTAAACCGGGAATGGACGAGGCCGACCGTCGCCACGTGCTGGCGCTGTACGACGGCGAGATAGCCTCGACCGACGACACGCTGGGCAGCATCGTTCGGGCCTTGCTCGCTGAGCAGGGGGATCTCGATAACAGCATCGTGGTCGTGACCTCGGATCACGGCGACGAGTTTCTCGAGCACGGTGGCAAGGGGCACCGGCGTACGCTTTACGAAGAGGTGTTGAAGATTCCGCTGCTGCTGCGCTGGCCGGCGGGGCTCAATCCACGTCGCGTCAGCGAGGCCGTGGGCCTTGTTGACCTCGCGCCGACCCTGCTCGACCTGGCCGGGCTTCCGCCGATGGCGAGCGTGGTGGGGTCGTCGTTGGCGGGGCTCGCCCGTGGCGGTGTCGAGGCAGACCGCGCCGTCCTGGCGGAGCTCAACGTGCCGCCCTATCTGCTGAGTGCGGTCGTGCAGGGTCAGTCCAAGTTGATTACCCGCCGCCGTGGTCGCCGGCCCGAGTACTTTGACCTGCGCACGGATCCGGGCGAGCAGCGGCCCCTGCCTGCAGACAGCGGGGGCGTTTTGTCTGGCCGCCTGCGCGGGCTGCTCGACGAGGCCGAGCAGCGGGCGCTCGAACCGCTGCTGCTTTCGCCGTCTGATGTTTCGCCGGCGATGGAAGAACAGCTGCGGCAGCTGGGCTACATAGACTGATCGATCAGCATGTAGACCTTGACCTTGTGCGATGCGAACTGGGTGTCGGCTACTCGGCGGTAGTAATTTTTCAGCCAGCGGTTGCCGCCGGGCATGGGGCCGCGGGAGTGCAGCACTACGTTGGGAAGCCGACCGTCGCGCAGCGGCTTCCACGGCAGATCGCCGCGGTCGTGCATCCACGCGGTCATGCCGCGTATGCCCAGGCCCAGCGGCACGTGGTTGTCCATGTGCGAGAAAGCCAGCAGGTGGGTGCAGCCCACCGCGTAGATTGACTGTCCCGACTCCTGCATGGCGTGCACGCGTTCGGACAGCCGGTACTGCGAGGCGAGCTTGTGCCCCCGGGGTACGTTTTTACCGGGCTGCGCCAGGGGCAGCAGGACGGCCACAGCCACCGCCAGCAGCAGGGCCGCGGCGGGGTAACGACTGTTTCGTGCCAGCGCTGAGACGGGCAGGCCCAGCAACAGGCCTATGCCCACGGCCATGAAGGGCTCGACCAGGAAGCGGTCGGGGAAGCCCTGGTAGTCGTACAGCGTAAAGAGCAACGCGGCGTGGCCGCCTGCCACCAGCGCTATCCATCCCGGCCGGGCCGACAGCCAGCCGCCCACGCGAGATGGCCTGGCCAGGCACCAAAGCCAGGCCCCGGCCGCCGCGGCCACCGACAGGGCTGGCAAAACGCTCGCGCTGTTGAATCCCTCCTGCACGCGCAGGAACCAGGCCACGTGGCGGCCGAATAATTTGAATCCCGGGCCGTGGACCATGTACACCGAGGGGTAGATGATTGTCTGCTCCCACTGCTGGGCCAGCGCGTCGTGGGCCAGGAAGTAGAGCTCGTAGGGCAGAAGCGCCAGCGCGAAGCCGGCGCAGTACAGCGCAAAGCTGCGCAGGCGCCCAGGTGCCATGAGCAGGTCGACCAGCGCAAACACGGCAACCAGCGCCGTTGATTGCCAGCACAGGAAGGCCAGTGCCGAGGCCGCGCCGCAGGCCAGCGGACGCCGCCGCGATGAAGCAAGCACGGCCCCGAGCGTGAACAGCGCCATGAAAACTTTAGGGCGCACGCCCATGGCGCCCATGCCTATGAAGCCGCTGAAGCCCAGCATCGACAGGGCGGCCACCAGTCCGGCTGCGTTGCCGCCCAGGCTGCGCGCGCACAGGAAGACCAGTGTCACCACCCCGGCGGTCGCGGCCACGCTCAGCGCGCGGGCCGAGTGAAGGTCGTTGACGCCCAGTGTTCGACCGCTGCGTATGGCGGCCGCCGTGGCCAGCATGGTGAAGGAGGTCTTCGGATCGAACTGCGACACGTGCGGGGCCACGCCCGAGGCGGCCCGTTCGGCTATGAAGAAGTAGTGCTGGTTGTCGCTGATCAGCGGTCCATCGAAGGGCGCCACGGATAGCACTCGCAGCAATGCGAAGGCCAGTACCGCGAGGGCGGCCATCGAGAACAGCCCAGCTGGTTTTTCGATTGCTGTCACGTCGGGTGTTGGGTGCCCGGTTAGCTCGGATGGGCACCACGGATTGTAGCTGATTCGGGCCTTTTTCGTGCGCAGGGGCCAACGCGGGCCTGGAGTTAGCTTGCATGCTGATCGTTCAAGCGGCGCTTGCTTAACGGGGGAGATTGGTAGAGCTTGAAGGTCTACGATGCGTAGCGAGCGCAGCAGGACGAACAGATATGGAAGCCAGTGAAATAGAAAAAATCCTGGGCGAGGCTATCGCCGGTGCCCAGGTGCAGGCAGAAGACACCAAGGGCAACAGTGGCGATCACTTCAGGGTGATCGTCGTGGCCGAGGTCTTCGAAGGCTTGGGCATGGTTGCGCGACACCGCGTGGTCTACGAGGCCCTGGGCGACAACATGCGGGAGCGTATACACGCCCTGACCATGGAGACGCTGACGCCCGAACAGTACCGCTCACAGATCGTAAGCCTCGAGGAGGGCTGAAGACATGGCCACCGATATATTCAAGACCATCGAAGAACAGGTAAAAGCCGAACGCGTTGTCGTTTATATGAAGGGCACGCCCGATCTTCCCCAGTGCGGGTTTTCTAAAACTGTCTGCGAGGCCCTGCGCCTGTCCGGTGCCGAGTTCACCAGCTACAATGTACTCGACGACCCCGAGCTCAGGCAGGCCATAAAGCAGTATTCCGACTGGCCTACCATCCCTCAGCTCTATGTAGACGGCGAGCTGGTAGGGGGCTGCGACATAGTGGTGTCGCTGTACGAGAGCGGCGAGCTCGAGAAGACCCTGGCCGCCTCGGGCTGAGACCGGTCAGCCGGTTATTCGTCGCAGGATACGGTCGGCTATAAGCGAAAACATTTCTTCCAACTCGCTGTTGTCCGGCGAGAACACCATCGTTCCCTCGGGCTGGTTGGGGTTGACCATGCCGTTCTCATTTGCCAGCCGACGCAGAAACTCGAGGTCGGGTTGGGCGTATTCGTAGGGCGACGTGGGGTTGCCCAGGGCGATGGTGTAGACCGTGTAGCCCGACGCGCGCAGGAGGTCAGCTTGGTCCTCGGCCTGGGAGATGCCCAGCGCACGGATGTTGTCGCCGTTTACTGACAAGCCACCTGGCAATGAGAAGGGCCACGGCGACCAGTAGTACGACAGGTTAGGGTACAAGACCGGGTTGCCGCTGCTGTAAAATCCTACGACCTTTTTGCCGTTGTCGGGATCGAAGAGTCCCCGGTACCAGGAGCTGCTTCCGTAGGCAGCCACCACCCCGTCGTAGGGTTCGGGTGCGTAGTAGTGGTTGATGGTAAAGGTGTCACGAAACGCGGTCGGCCGCCCGTCGGTAAACAGCACCACTATTTTTACGGCGTCTTCGCGCACGGGGGCGTTGTCGAGTTCGACGCGTGCCAGCCTGAGCCCCTCGTCTATGTTGGTGTCCGAGATCGGGTCCAGGGATCCAATTATGGACTGGGCTGTCGACTTGAAGTTCTTGGTGATGGGCATGTTGGTCATGCCCCAGGTGGAGTAGGTCACCAGCGCGAACTGGTCGATGTCGTCGTCAAAGTATTCGACGAAGGCCTGTGCCGCGTCCTGCAGGTCGTCGAACGAATTGCTGGTTTCGAGCGAGTACGAGACGTCGAGCACGAGCACGAGGTCGAGCGGAAAGCGCGTTGCCTCGCCGACCGCGTAAAGATCAATGTCGTCCTGGCCGATCAGCCGCGAGAACACTCCTGGCAGTTCGTGGTTACTCGATAGTTCTACGCGTACCGCGTCGGTGCTCGGAAAATCTATGTCGACCTCGTAGTCGAGGTTACCGCCGGCGGTGAAGTTTGCGCGCGCGATGTCGAGCGCGATCTCTTCCATCGCGGCCACGCCCTTGTGGGTGTAGCGCGATGCCGCGAGCGCGCCGGCGTCGATGGCCTTGGCCATGCGCGAGCGGGTTATGTAGGCCGTGCCGAGGTCGACGGCCAGGCCGACGGCCGCGAGCGTGGCCACGAGCGAGAGCACGAAGAGCACCAGCACCACGCCGCTTTCGCCGTTACGCCGAGTTTCCTGGTAGCGCGTCGTCATCAGAACCACGCCACGTCGTAAAGATCGTCGGGCCAGGGCGACATGCCCCAGGCTGAAAGATTGAATACCGGGTCGTAGTCGTGAGCGATTTCCACCGCGGTGAGTATGACCCCGTCGTCGAGTTCGGTTATTCCCGGTATGTTGGCCGTCGCCCCCAGCACGCCGACCTTGCTCGCGAACGAGGAGAGTGGTCCGTTGGCGACCTGTTCAAAGATGACTGGCGTGCCGTCAAAGGCGCCCTGTCGTCGCACGCGCGAGATGATGACTATGCCGTCAACCGAAATGTCGAGCGGGTCGTCGCTCAGCTCGGTGGCGGCCACGGCCTGCTCGGGTGTAGATCCGCGCGACACAAGTGAACCTGCTTCGCGGGTGAGATTGGCCATCACCTGGCTGAAGAAAATGAGCCTGCCCAGGTCGATCGAGCCCAGCAGGATGATCGCGAGCAAGGGGGTTATCAGCATGAGCTCCACGTAGGCCATGCCGCTTTGCCCGCGCGGTTTTCTGTCGACAAGTGTCACGACCCGGCTCCCGGAAATTCTTCGTTGCGAAAGCTGGCCGAGGTGCTGAACTCGTAGCCGTCAGGCGGGAAAAGTGTCCCCAGCAGGGGAGTGATGATGTCAACGCTGTGGGTCACGCGCACAGTCATGACGTCGCCGGGGCCGCCGGGGCCGGCTACCTGCTGGCCACTGCCGTTGATGGCGGTGAGCGATATGTCGCCCTGGTCGATATCGACCAGCGAGTAGTTGTCGATAACCGCGAGTACTGAATCCTGGCGGGAGAGTTGCTGGCCCGGGTTGAGGGGATCTTCCATCGTTCCGCCAATGGTCGCGTAGCGAGCGGCCTCGCTGACGGCGTGTTGCAGCATGGAGCGGACATAGTAGATGTGGCAGAAGTCGAAAATAGAGAACAGGAACATGGCAAACGCCACGCTCGCGAGCGCCGCTTCGGTTACCATGGTGCCTCTCTCGCCGTTTCGTCGTTGTCTCAAAACCGGGTTCCCCGGTCCTCAGTCAGCAATTTGCGTGCCCGGTCGGTACTTCCAGCGAGGCGCGGTGAACTGCGCAGAAACTGTCCCCGCCGCGTCCGTACAGGTGCAGGATCGGCAGCTAAGCGTCAATAAAATGACGCCACGTATGCGTTGCTTGTCCCCCGTGGATAACTCGGCAGGGTTCTTGCGCTATAGTGTACTCTGCCCGCTCGGCGGGCCGATCCCGTGACGGTACTGGACCCCGAAGATATACAGGCCTGCCTTGATCACGGCCTGCCTGCCGGCGAGGCCGAGCGTCAGCTGGCATTGCTGGAGTCGGGCGTGGCGCCGGTGAGGCTGGCCCGGCCCTGCACGGCAGGGGATGGCTTGACCGTGCTGACAACAAGCGAGGCTGACCGCCTGGTGGAGGCCTGGCCGGAGCTCGGGCGCAGTTGTCGACTGGTTAAGTTCGTACCCGCTTCGGGTGCAGCCAGTCGCATGTTCAGTGCCCTGTCGGGCGTGCTGGGCGAGGGCGACCCCCCTGGGCTCGATGAGCTCAAGCACGCGGGCCAAGAGGGTTCTGCCGACGCGGCACTGGTGGCCGAGTTTGCCGAGCGCGTGAGCGAATTCGCTTTTTACGAAGAGCTGGCACTGCGGGTAGGAGCGTCCGCTGAACCTTCCGATACCGGTCATGCCTACCTGGGCTACGGCAGGGGCCTGCTGTCTGCCGAAGGACTTGACTACGCCCGGCTCCCCAAGGGTTTGCTGGCGTTTCATCTCTACGCTGACGGTTCGCGCACGCCGCTCGAAGAGCAGCTGTTCGAGGCCGCGGGCTACGCGGCATCCAGTGATGGCTGTTGTCGTTTGCACCTCACCGTGTCGGGCGAGCACCTGGGGGCCTTCGAAGAACTGGTCGCTCGTGTCGCTCCGCTGTACGAGCAGCGCTTCGGCCTGCGCTTCGAGCTTTCGTTCTCCGAGCAGAAGGCTTCTACCGACTCCTTGTCGGTTGACGACGACGGTGGCTTGTTCTGCGTGGAAGGGGTGCCGCTGTTTCGTGCCGGAGGGCACGGCGCGTTGATTGCCAACCTCGCCGACATCGATGCCGACCTGGTCTTCATCAAGAACATTGACAACGTGGTGCCCGAGTCGCTGGCCGCACCGACCGTGTACTGGAAGAAGGTGCTTGGCGCCGTTCTGTTGGAGCTGAGGCGTGACGTATACGCTTCGCTGGCCGAACTGCGCGCCGAGGATTGCGGTGAATCCGCGCTGGACCGAGCCGACCTTCTGATCAGCGACCGCCTGGGCGGTGAGCCGCCGCGTGGATCGGCCGAACAGCGACGCCGTGGCCTGCTGCAGAGGCTGGATCGACCGATACGGGTGTGCGGCATGGTGCCGGTGACTGGCGAGCCCGGGGGAGGGCCGTTCTGGGTAGAGACCGCCACCGACGAATCCGGTTCCGGGTCGTCACAGTCGGTGCAGGTGGTAGAGCCGGCGCAGGTGGACCTGTCTGATCCAGAACAGGCGCGTGTAATGGCCGCCTCTACGCACTTCAACCCCGTGGATCTTGTTTGTTCGACCAGGGATGAGAGCGGCAGGGATTACGAGCTTGCGGGTTTCGTCGATCCGGCCACGGCGTTTCTCGTTGCCAAGTCGGTGGCCGGTCGCAGCCTGAGGGCGCTCGAGCGTCCCGGCTTGTGGAACGGTGCGATGGCCGGTTGGAATACGGTTTTTGTCGAGGTCCCCCTGGAGACCTTCAACCCGGTAAAGACCGTGAACGACCTGCTGCGCCCGACCCACGTGGGACGGATGCAGCAGGTCGACAACAACTGATCAGCCCTTCCAGGTGTAGCGTGTGCCGCGCTTCTGTCCCTTGCGGCTCACTTTCTTAGCCTTGCGCAAACGGTCGAGCGACTGTCTGAGCTGGGCCGACGTTCCACCCAGGGCTGAGCGGATCTGCTCGGCGCCGGCCTCGCCGGCCGAAGAAAGGAAGTCTGAAACAGCTGCGTCGATCTTCTTGCGCCCCGCGTCGGTGCGGGTGCTGAAGCTCTTGCGGCTTTTCGTTCCTGCATTCTTCGCAGGGGCGCTGCCGGCCGCGGCCTTCTTGCCGCTTCCCGGCGGGCGGCCGCGACGGGGTTTGGAGGCACCGCTCATTGCTTCGAGCAGCTCACCGATGGTGAGGTCACGGAAGCGGTCGAGGTAGGGTGAATCGGCGACCTGGTCGAGCAGGTTACCCACGGGTGTTCCGTGGGCGACAACACCGAGGGCTTCTTTAAGCGCGTTGCGCGAAGCCTCTTCGATGGCACTGGCTACGGTCGCCATAAAACCCTTACGTGGTTTTGCAGCCGCGCGACGACGCGTGGCTTTTTTTCGTGTTTTCCGTTTTGCAGTCTTCTTTTTGCTTGTTGCCATAATGGCGACAATTATCACTGTACTTATTGTGCTGCAATAAAGCCGACAATAAAAAATAAACTGATAGTGTCGTTTAAGGGAGTATTATTAACTCCCTTTATTCAGTCTATTAACGGGAGGTACTAAACAGTGCCCGAGCGGACACCGGTGAAGAGCCCGAAAGTCAGTCTTTCAGCTTGCGACTGAACTGTTCTACGAAGGCGTCGAGTTCGGACAGGGGCAGCAGGTGATCGCGCGTACCCGGGGGCAGCGCGGCTCGCAGGCGGTTGAAATAGCGGCGGTCCGACCTCGGGTCTACCACTACCACTATGCCCTTGTCATCGGGCGTTCGGATTAAACGGCCCACCATCTGCTTGAGCCTCAGCAGCATGCGCGGTATCGAGTAATCGCCGAAGGGGTGGCCGCCGGCTTCCTGTACCAGTTGGCCGCGTCTTTTTATGAGCGGGTCGCTGGGTACGTCGAAAGGTAGTTTTTCTATTATGACGGCCTGGCAGGCGTCACCCGGTATATCTACACCCTGCCAGAAGGCACGGGCGCCGAGCAGTACCGCGTTATCGGTAGACATGAAAGTGCGCACGAGGTCATGCGGGTCGGCGCTGCCGGTGGCGGGCGCGATAACGGTTATGCCCTGCGACGCGAGGCGGGCGTCGAGCGCCTCGGCTACGTACTCGAGTCTTTCGCGGCTGGTGAACAGCGCCAGTGTGCGTCCACCCAGGTGGCCGGCCACCGTGGCGATGGCGTCGGCGGTACGCGGTACGAGGCTGGAGGGATCGGTACGGTCTGAGAGGAAAACGACCTCGAGATTTTTTTCGTAGTCGAAGGGGCTGCCGACTGGTTTTTCCAGGCGGTAGCGGCTGCCCGCTCTCTCTGACAGCTCGAGCGCTCCAACCGATCCGCGCAGGTCTTCACCAACGCACACCGTGGCCGAGGTCCCGAAAAGGGTTTCGATACGGTCGAGTACCTCGCACTGGAAGTCGGCGGCGGGCGACACCGGGGTGGCGACCACGCGCCATGATCTGCGTGATTTACGGGTCAGCCCTCTGAAGCGTACCACGAGGTGCGAAGGGGGACGCGGCAGTATGGTGTTGAGCACTCCGGCGGCGTCGAGCAGCGCCGACGCTGCGCCAGCCTCGGGACTGTCGTCGGGCTTGCCCATGTCGTCGAGCATGCTGCCTATGCTGTCGAGCAGCTCGGCCAGTTCGAGCACGCCGTCAACCAGCGGCTGCCACTCGCTCGAGCTTACCCCGTCAGCCGGTATTGCCAGCTCGTCTACCCAGCCGCGGCGGCCGTCCGAGGCCCCGGACAGCAAGCGTGACTGGTCTGATATCAACTCCACGAGGTCCAACGCCCTCCGGGCAGCGTCGCCCGCGCGGGCATCACCCAGGGGTTTGCGTCCGCCGCTTCCCGCGACCGTTTCGAGTCGGTGGCTGATTTCAACGGCCTCGGCCGACTGCGCGTAGGCGGCGTCGGCGCGCTCGGCGAGATCGTGGATTTCGTCTACCACCAGGTGCGTGAGCGTGGGGTAGTCGGGGGGCCAGCGCAGCAACAGGTCGTGGTTGGTGACGGCGATCTCGGCGCCTTCGAGCCTGGCGCGGGCCTCGCGAAGCACGCAGTCGCCATGGCAGCTTTCGCAAGCCTGGCGGCTGCACTCGCTCGCGTCTGAGCTTGTTATTTCGCGACGGTGGCGGTCGAGGCCGGGGTTCATCTGGTACAGGGCCTGGGGGATACGGTCGACTTCGCCGTGGCCGGCACTGCGCGCGAAGGCGGCCACCAGGGGCACGGCCATCGATGCTTCGAGGCCGGGTTGTTCGAGCTGGCGGTCGAGGAAGTCGTCCAGCCGGGCGCGGCACAGGTAGTTGGCCCTGCCCTTTATGGAAGTGAAGCGCAGGTCGGGGTAACCCATGAGGGCTGCTGCTGCGGGGATGTCCTTTTCGAGCAGTTGCCGTTGCAGCAGCTTGCTGGAGGTGGTCACCAGCACCTGCTCGCCGGTGCTGCGTGCAAACGGTATCGCGACCGCCAGGTAGGCCAGCGTCTTACCGATACCGGTACCGGCTTCGCACAGGCGCACGCTTCGTCCCTCTTCGCCCTTGAAACAGGCATAGACATGGCGCATGAGGTCTACCTGTTCCTGGCGCGGCGCGTAGCCGGCGATGACCGAGGCTCCGGCGTCCTGGTCGAGAAGACGATCGGCGATGGCCTCCACGTCAAAGGGAACGGCTTTGAGCCGGGGCGAGTCACCACTGCGCAGCTCGAGTGGGGGCTCACGTTTCAGGTCGGACACTGGCAAGCGCTTGAGCCTGGGCAACCAGTTGCAGGTGGGCCCGTAATCTTCGAGCGCTTTCCTGGCGTTGGCCCCGGCGGGATCGCCCGCGGCCGATTCTTCGAAAATCCTCAGTACCAGGCGAGCTGTGTCCAGAGTGTCGTCCAGGGCGCGATGGCGTTCGCTGCGCCCGAGTTTCATGCGGCACAGCGTGTCGAGTTTCATATTGGGCAGGTCGGGGTACGCCAGCGCAAACAAGTCCAAGGTTTCGAGAAACTCGTGGTCACCGAAGCGCGGGTTTACCTGTTTTCTAAGCCAGCTGCCCTCGAACGAGGTGTTGTGCGCCACCACGGCCGCGTCGCCAATGAACTCGTCGAGCGCGGCGAACACGTCTGCCGGCGCGGGGGCTGCAGCAAGATCGGCGTCGCTTATGCCGGTCAGGCGGCGGATGAAGGCGCTGAGCGGCTTGGAGCTCTTGATGAAGGTGGAAAAGACGGCGAGGCCTCTTCCGCCGGGATCAACGAGCAGGGCGCCGGCCTCTATGAGGTCATCGTCGTCGGTGTCGAGTCCGGTAGCCTCGAAATCCAGGAAACACAGCGGCCCCGCGTCGGCGAGCCTCTCGAGCAGGTCGGGATCCAGTCCGAGGTCCTCGGCGCTGACCGATGTTGACCAGTTATCGTCAAGCGTAAATCCCATTTCGTCCTGAAACGGGGCCCGTGCCTCTTCGCCAACCATCGCCCGTGAGTATCTCAGCCCGGGGGCAGGCGCCAGCCTACGGCGTACAAAAACCGGCGATGCTGTTCAGCCAGGTGCGTCGCGCTGCGTCGAAACAGCGCCCCCCGGGGTGCCCCGGCGCTGTCAACGCAAGGGGCACGCCATGGCACGGCCGTTGCTGTTGAGAGTGGGCACGAGCGGGGACGGGATAAGTCCCACGGGACAGCCGCGGCAAACAGGTCCCGGCTGTCCAGGCGGAGAATTGATCATGGCTAATGAAGAAACGCATAGAGAACAGGGTAGCGAGAGCGGGCAGACCACCGGCATCGCCATGGCGATGACCTACAGCGCTTACCGCGAGATGGAGATGGTGCCGGCCTCCATAGCCGACACCCTGAGCACGGCGATACTTTCGTTGGCCGATGACCCCAGGCCCGACGGAGTCGTAAGGCTCGATGACAACCGGGGCTGCTATTACCTCCCGGTCAATGGCTGGTACGTGCTGTATCACCTGAGCCTTGACCAGGATTCGCTGACCGTACTCGGGGTGCTCGACGGCCCCTATCACACTGTCCACTGACGCCCGACGGCGGCAGGCGTACCGGTAGCGGTGCCGGTGATTGGACCGGCCGGCACCGCCTTACCGTGGCGATCAGTAACTGCATCTATCACGACAACGGAAACAGAGGGAGAGGAAGGACGATGAGGGTGAAAGAAAAAACAGATGCGCGACTCGAAGCATGGCTCGAATACCAGGGAGAGGGCCGGGGCAGGGCTGTCATAGCCGGGCCCGCCGGTGCCTACCTGCTGCAGAACCTCAGGCTGGCGGCCGCCCACGGGGTGGGCAGCGTTCGCGTCAACCTTTACAACGACCTTGACGGCAGCGCGCGCAAAAGCGTATCTGCCTGTCTCGAAAAAATAGCCAGTCGCGGAGTCAGGGTCAGCTTGAACAGGCGCTGAGGGCGTCCAGCAAGCGGGTGGTTTCCAGTCCTGGATCGGGGGCCGACATTACCGCCCCGATTACCGACACGCCCGCGCAGCCTGTGGCCATGACGCTTTCGACACAAGCGCTCACGATTCCTCCCACAGCGATAACTTTTACGGCCCCGGCCGATTCCACCACCCGCTCCAGGGCTTCTATGCCCTGGGGCGGGCCATATTTTTTCTTCGATCCGGTGGCGTACACCGGGCCGAACTGCAGGTAGTCAACCACGCCCTGCTTGGCCGCCAGCCGGGCTTCTTCGACCGAATGAATCGACAGTCCCAGCATTGCGTGTTCACCCAGCAGGCGCCTCGCGTCGCGGGCATCAAGGCCGCTCGAGGGCAGGTGTGCGCCGTCGGCCCCGGCGGCCAGCGCCAGGTCGAGTCGTTCGTTTACCAGCAACAGCGCGCCAGCACGGCGGGTGATGGCACGAAGTTCCAGTGCCAGCTTGAGCAGCGGTCCACCGGGCAGCTGTCGTTGGCGCAGCTGGACCGCGCGGCAGCCGGCCTCGCAGGCCGCCTCGACCCGCTCAAGCAACTGCTCGTTGGCCAGGGCGTCGTCGGTGATGACGAACAGCGGCGGGCGTGGAAAGGACGGCGTCCGAGGCTCCTGCCGCGGCAATATCTTTTCAGCCGACAAGGCCTGTTACGGGTGACGAGGCCGTGGCGTATTTTTTCATCGCTATGCGTCCCGCCATCCAGGCCTTGCGCCCGGCCTCCACGCCCAGCTTCATGGCCTCGGCCATGAGCACCGGGTTATCGGCGCCGGCTATGGCGGTGTTCATCAGCACCGCGTCGCAGCCCAGTTCCATCACCCGTGCGGCGTCCGAAGCGGTGCCCACGCCGGCGTCAACGATCACCGGTACGCCCGAGTGTTCGCGGATGATCGAAATGTTCCAGGGGTTGCGTATGCCCAGGCCCGAACCGATGGGCGCGGCCAGGGGCATGACGGCCGGGCAGCCGATGTCTTCGAGCCGTTGGCAGGCCACGGGGTCGTCGGTTACGTAGGGCAGCACGTCGAAGCCTTCATCGACGAGAATTTTTGCCGCCTCCAGTGTCGCCGCTACGTCGGGGAACAGCGTGCGCTCGTCGCCGATGACCTCCAGCTTGACCAGTTTTCCGACACCCGCTTCGCGCGCCAGCCTGCAGGTGCGAACGGCCTCGTCGGCGGTGTAGCAGCCGGCCGTGTTGGGAAGTATCGTGTAGTGCTCGGGGTCGAGATAGTCGAGCAGGTTTTCTTCGTCAGCGTTGGTGATGTTCACGCGTCTTAGCGCGACCGTGACGATTTCTGCGCCCGACGCCTCGACAGCTATCCTCGTCTGCTCAAAGTCGACGTACTTGCCGGTGCCCACGATGAGCCGGCTTTTGTAGCGCCGGCCGGCCAGCTCAAAATAGTCGCCAGTTGTTGTTTTGCCATCAGCCACCGCTTCGTTGTCAGCCACCGTACTCAGCCTCCACCCACAAAGTTGACGATTTCAACCTGGTCGCCCGCCGCCAGCCCGGTACGTTCCCAGTCTTCGCTGCTGATGATGTTGCGGTTGAGCTCGACCGCGCAGCGCTTGCCCGCCAGGCCCAGCCGTTTGATCAGGGCAGCCACGCTGCAGCCGTCGGGCACGCTGGAGGCTTCGCCGTTGATGGTCAGCTGTGTCGTCTCTTCGGGCATAGTCTCTTCGGGCATGTCTCTTCGGTATATCGCGTATCGGGGTCCAACTGACCCCGATAGCCGCGGCCCGCCTTCTTTACAAGTCAGGCCCTGCTTGGTACTGGTGACCGTGGCGCGTTCGTCGCAGGTTGGCAAAGCCCCGTCTGTGGGTACTTCGGATTCAGGGTCCGGGCTGCAGCAAGCGCGCGCCACCATCAATCTCACCGCCCTCAGGCACAACTACCGGCAGGTGCTCGGCCTGCTGTCGGGATCCGACACCACCGTCATAGCCATGGTCAAGGCCAACGCCTATGGGCACGGCGCCGCCAGGGTCACCCGCGCGCTGGTAGACGAGGGATGCACGACTTTCGGCGTGGCCACGCTCGAAGAGGCTCGCGAGCTGATCGAAGAATCGGCCTGCGCGGCTGAGCAGATAATCGTCTTCGGCGGGGTGTTGCCTGGTTCTGCGGCTGCGGCCGTTGCGCTGGGTGTGCAGGTGGCCGCCCACAGCGAGGCCACCGTACAGGCACTGGCGCGCGAGGCCACTGCTGTCGGCCGCGAGGTAGCCGTGCACATCAAGGTCGACACCGGCATGCACCGTCTCGGGGTCGAGCCCGAGCAGGCCGGCCGCTTCGCCCGCCTGCTGGCTGATACCGAGGGCACGCGCCCGGTGGCCCTGTGCTCGCATTTTGCCCAGGCCGAGTCAGTGATCGGCAGTGTAACCGAGGGCCAACTGGAGGCCCTGCTGCTGGCCGACCGGCTCGTGCGCGACGAGGGCATGGAGCTTACCCGTCACCTGGCCAACAGCGCGGGCGTCATGACGCGCCCGGAGGCCTGGCTCGACCGGGTTCGCCCCGGCATCATGCTCTACGGCCTGTACCCCGACTCGTCGCTGCTGGGCAAGGTGGAGCTCAAGCCGGTGATGACGCTCGAGGCTCCCGTGTTGCGCGTCGCCGAACTTGGAAGCGGGCAGGGCATAGGCTATGGCCACAGCTTCCATACCACGAGGCCAAGCCGCGTGGCGACCCTCAGGTGTGGTTACGCGGACGGATATCCCAGGGCCCTGGGCAATCGCGGGCGGGTGCTGCTGGGCGGAGGGTTGGCGCCGGTCGTGGGCCGTGTATGCATGGATCACACGGTGGTCGATGTAACCGATCTCGGCGAGGTGCGCGAAGGCGACAGCGCGGTGATGTGGGGCGACAGCCCGTCCACCGAAGACGTGGCCGTGGCGGCAGAAACTATTTCGTATGAGCTGGTGGCGAGGGTGGGAGCCCGGGTAGAGCGTCGCTATAAGGATGACTGACATCGACGATGGAGCAGGCAAAGTGCAGGCAGCAGGCGAGCGGGTAGAACAACAGGTGCAAGCGAATATTAACAAGGTGAGCACGGCGCTGGTAAGCGTGAGCGACAAAACGGGCGTGGTGGAGTTCTGCCGCGGACTTGCCGCCCTGGGCATAAAGATCCTCTCCACGGGCGGCACGGCCCGGGCGCTGCGCGACGCCGGGCTCGAGGTCGTCGACGTCAGCCAACACACCGGCAGTCCCGAGATTCTCGACGGCCGCGTCAAGACACTGCACCCCCGCGTGCACGGCGGCATACTGGCGCGCAGGCAGGACCCCTCTCATCGTCAACAGGTCGAGGAAAACGACCTGGAGTATATCGACCTTGTGTGCGTCAACCTCTATCCCTTCGCCGAGGTTACCGCGCGTGACTGCAGCTTCGAGGAGGCCATAGAGAATATCGACATAGGCGGCCCGTCGATGGTTCGCTCGGCAGCCAAGAATCACGCCGACGTTGCCATAGTGGTTGACCCGGACGACTACGACGTCGTCCTGGCCGAGATCGGCGAGACCGGCGGCGTGGCCGACGCCACCAGGCGCAGGTTAGCGACGACGGCCTTTCGCGCCACGGCGGCCTATGATGGCATGATCGCCGATTACCTCGGGCGCGACGAGGACGGCGACTTTGGTGAGACCATTCACCAGCAGTGGAGCCGTGTGCAGGGTCTGCGCTACGGCGAGAACCCACACCAGCGCGCGGCTTTCTATCGCGCTCCCGGGGTGGAAGGCCCCTCGATAGCGACCGCCCGCGTGCTCCAGGGCAAGGAGTTGTCTTACAACAATATTGTTGATGCTGACGCCGCCCTGCAGTTGGTGAGCGAGTTCGAGCAGCCGGCCTGCATGGTGATAAAGCACACCAACCCCTGCGGTGCCGCGTTGGCAGGATCAGCAGCCGAGGCGTTCCGGCTGGCCCGTAGCTGCGACCCGGTTTCGATTTTCGGCGGCATCGTGGCGCTCAACCGCGAGCTCGACGGCGAAACTGCCGAGCTCATGAAGGACGTGTTTCTCGAGATCGTGTTGGCGCCTTCGTTCAGCGATGAGGCCCTGGCCTTGTACTCGTCCACCAAGAAGCTGGCCAATGTCCGACTGCTCGAGGTGGATTCGGCCCTGACCGGTGGCGAGCAGGCGCTCGACATGAAGAGGGTGCTGGGTGGATTGCTCGTGCAGACACGAGACCTCGAGCCCTCGCTGGCCGCCGACTGCCGGGTGGTGAGCGCGCGCCAGCCGAGCGCGGCTGAACTCGAGGCCATGGATTTTGCCTGGAAGGTCTGCAAGCACGCCAAGTCGAATACCATTGTGCTGGCCCACGGCGATCACGTGGCCGGCGTGGGAGCCGGCCAGATGAGCCGGGTCGACTCGGCGAGGATAGCCGTGGCGCGGGCAGCCGAGCACGGCCTGGACACCGCGGGTACGGTGGTGGCTTCGGACGCGTTCTTTCCCTTTCCCGATGGCTTGCAGGTCTGCGCCGATGCCGGCGCGACGGCGGTCATACAGCCGGGAGGAAGCATGCGCGACGACGAGATCATAAAGGCGGCCGACGCCG
This sequence comes from Candidatus Binatota bacterium, assembly GCA_012960245.1. Lineage (NCBI taxonomy): Bacteria > Candidatus Binatota > Candidatus Binatota bacterium. The sequence continues at coordinate 57,605 of DUBO01000025.1, forward strand.
CCGGCATGGCGATGGTTCTGACGGGGGTGCGTCATTTTCGCCACTAACCCCGAAGTAGTGAACACGGTAGCGGTAACAGCATGAAGGTGATGGTTGTTGGTAGCGGCGGACGCGAGCACGCGCTGGCCTGGAAGCTGGCCGGGGAGGACTGCGTTGAGCAGTTGCTGGCCGCACCTGGGTCAGTGGCCATCGCCCAATGCGCCGAGTGCCTGCCAGTAGCTGCCGACGACGTCGAAGGGCTGGTGTCGGTGGCCCTTGAACGCGGCGTTGACCTCGTGCTGGTCGGCCCCGAACAGCCGCTGGCCGCCGGGCTGGTTGACCTCGGCCGTGAGCGTGGGCTGAAGGTGTTCGGCCCGGGCCGCGACGGCGCGCAACTGGAATCTTCCAAGGCGTTTACCAAGACCCTGCTCGACGAGGCCGGCGTTGCCACGGCGCGCTGGGGCGAGTTCACACAGGTGGCTCCCGCGCGGGCTTTCGCCGAGGAGCTGGGCTTGCCGGTGGTCGTCAAGGCTGACGGACTGGCGGCCGGCAAGGGCGTGGTCATCTGCGAGGACGCCGAGCAGGTCGACGAAGCTCTTGTCTCCATGCTCGAGGGCGGCCGCTTCGGCGAGGCCGGCGCACGCGTGGTCGTTGAGGAGTTCATGTGCGGCGAGGAGCTGTCGTTCATTGCGCTCACCGACGGGCGCACGGTGCTGCCGCTGGCCACTTCGCAGGATCACAAGGCCGTGTTCGACGGCGACAAGGGCCCCAACACAGGCGGCATGGGCGCTTACTCGCCCGCGCCAGTCTGCGACCAGGCAATGCAGGCGCTGCTGTTGTCCGACGTGCTCGAACCCACCGTCGCTGCACTTGCAGCCCGCGGCATAGATTACCGCGGCGTGCTCTACGCCGGCATCATGGTCACCGACGAGGGACCCAAGGTACTCGAGTACAACGTGCGCTTTGGCGACCCCGAGTGCCAGCCGCTGATGATGCGGATGCGAGGCAGCCTGGCCGAGGCCGCGCTGGCCTGCGTGGAAGGCACGCTTGAGCGCGTGAGGCTGGACTGGGCCGACGACGCGGCCGCCTGCGTGGTGATGACGGCGCCGGGCTACCCGGGCGAATACAGCAAGGGAGACGTCATAGAGGGCATCGCCGCAGCCAACGACTTGGACGGCGTCAAGGTGTTCGAGGCCGGTACTTCTCGCGATGACGACGGTCGCGTGGTCAGTTCAGGCGGCAGGGTACTGGGCGTGACTGCCACCGGCGGCAACATAGCCGCGGCCCTGCACGGGGCCTACTCGGCGGTATCGGCGATCAGCTGGCCGGGCGCGCATTATCGCCGCGACATCGGTCACAGGGCACTCGACAGCGGGGCGTCCGGATAAGCAGGCGCCGCATAAGCAGGCGACAGGGAGAGATAGTAAATGGCGAAGTTCAAACCACTGGTGGCAATACTCATGGGCAGCAACAGCGACCGCGAGGTCATGTCGGCTGCGTCCGACGCGTTGACCGAACTGTCGGTAGCCCACGAGGTCGTGGTGACCTCGGCTCACCGTTCGCCCGAGCAGACGGCCGACTACGTGCGTGCAGCACCCGGTCGCGGCGTGAAGGTGTTCGTGGTGGGTGCCGGGCGAGCCGCGCACCTGGCCGGTGCCGTGGCGGCGCACACCACGTTGCCAGTGCTGGGCGTGCCGCTGGAGTCGGGCGCGCTCAAGGGCATGGACGCTTTGCTGGCCACCGTGCAGATGCCCGCCGGTGTGCCGGTGGGCACGCTGGCCATAGGCGAGGCCGGCGCGCGTAACGCGGGCCTGCTGGCGGCCCAGGTGCTGGCCTTATCCGACACCGCCCTGGCCGGGCGCTTCAAGCGCTTGCGAAAACGCATGACGGCGGCCGTGCCGGGAGTGGTCGAGCAGGTCGACCCCTGAGGGGCTTGCCGGCGACCTCGTCGAACTGTTGATGGATTCTACGCCGACGATGGCCGAGCAGGCCGAACAGCTTGAGGCGGCCGTGCTGCGCGCCGCCGATGTAATCAGGGCCGGTGGCCTGGTGGTGTATCCGACCGAAACTATTTACGCCCTGGGCGCCGACGCTGGCAACGCAGAGGCCGTGCAGCGCTTGCTGGCCGCCAAGGGCAGGGACGATGGGCGTGGTATGTCGGCGCTGGTTGCCGATCTCGGGCAGGCGCGCGCCCTGCTGGACACTAATCCCGGCCCCGAGGCGGTGGAACTCGCGCGGCGCTGGTGGCCCGGGCCCCTGACGCTGGTGTTACCCGCCGCTGCCGGTCTTTCCCGCGGGCTGGTAGGAGAGTCCGGAGGCGTGGGCCTGAGGTGCAGCAGCGACCCGGTGGCGGCCGCCCTGCTCAAGGCCGCGGGTGTGCCCCTGACCGCTACCTCGGCCAATCCCTCGTCGCTGGAGCCTGCGCGCAGTGTGCAGACCGCTCGCGAATATTTCGGTGACAGCGTGGCCTGTTATGTTGACGACGGCCCGCGCATGGCCGAGTCTGCAAGCACGGTGGTTGAGTTTTTGGATGGTCGGGCCTATCTGCGAAGGAGTGGCTCTGTTGACGTTACGGGCACGATAAACGTGCAAGGTGGGTGAGAGAAGTGGCCAGGTTCAGACCGTTTAAGGGAATACGTTTTGCGGGTGAAGCCGCGGGCGACATGGACGCGGCGGTCGCCCCGCCCTACGACGTTATCAGTGCGGAGCAGCGCGACGCGTTGTACGACGCCGGCCGTTGGAACGTCACCCGGCTGATCCTCAACCGAGACGGACACGCCGAGGCGGGCCGCCTGTTCCGGGAGTGGACGGAGCAGGGCAACGTGGCCCCCGACGCCGAGGATAGCTTTTATCTCTACAGCCAGGAGTTCGAGGTCGAGGGCAGGCTGTTGCGCCGCACGGGCGTGATAGGCGCGCTGGCCCTTGAGCCCTTTTCACGCGCGGTAGTACTGCCGCACGAGCGCACCTTTTCTCATCACAAGAAAGACCGCCTCGAGCTCACCACCGAGGTACGGGCCAATCTCAGCCCTATTTTCGGTCTCTACTCCAACCCCGATTTCAAGCCCGAGCCTCCATCGGGCTGGGACAGCCCGGCAGACATCGACGTTGAGCACCAGGGCGTGCGTCATCGCATGTGGGTGGTTGCCGACCAGGAGGCGGCCGAATCGGTTCAGGCGGCGCTGGCCGGTCGCCAGGTATACATAGCCGACGGCCATCATCGCTACGCGACCGCTCTCAACTATTACGCCCAGCTCAACGACGGGGCTGACCCTCCCTCGGCGGACGACGCGCCGGGTGACTCCGAGCAGCCGGACGCGCACGTGATGGCTTTCCTGGCCACCTTCGAGGATCCGGGCATGGTCATACTGCCCACCCACCGCGAGCTGGTCAGCAGCGGTGGCGCCGATCACGGCAGGTTTGAAGAATCGTTGTCTTCTGGCTTCGAGCTGCAGCGCTTTGAGCGTACGCCAGACGGAAGGGGAGAACTGCTGGCCGCGCTCGAGCAGGCCGGTGCCGCGGTCAACGCCTTCGGCGTGGCCTTGAAAGACCTCGATCACTACTTGCTGGTGAGCAGGCCAGCCGTGGCCGAGGCGGGTTCGCCGCTGGCCGCGCTCGACGTAAGCGCGCTGCACGGCGCGGTGCTGGCAGAGGCGCTGCAGGCGGCGGGCGGAAGTGGCCCGCCGGAAATAACCTACACAGTGGATGCAGCGTCGTTGCTCGACAGGGTGGACGCGGGTGAGCTCGAGGGAGGGTTTCTTCTCAACGCTACGCGCAGCGAGCAGATCGCCGACGTGTGTCTGGCCGGCGAACTCATGCCCGAAAAGTCGACGTATTTTTATCCCAAGCTACTCACCGGCCTGGTCTTCCATTCGCTGGAGGCCATGAGCGGCGAGCAAAAACACCGCGCGAACGGCTGAGCGGTCCCACCGTGCGCCAGTATCTCGATCTACTACAGAAGGTGCTCGACGAGGGCAGCAGCAAGCAGGACCGCACGGGCACCGGCACGCTGAGCATATTCGGCTGCCAGTCGCGCTACGATCTTTCGGCTGGCTTCCCGCTTCTTACTACCAAGAAACTGCACCTGCGCTCGATCATCCACGAGCTGCTGTGGTTTATCGCCGGCGATACCAACGTGGCCTACCTGCAGCAGAACGGTGTCAGGATCTGGGACGAGTGGGCCGATGAGAACGGCGAGCTGGGGCCTGTCTACGGTCGCCAGTGGCGCAGCTGGCCGACGGCCGACGGTGGCAGCATTGACCAACTGGCCCAGGTCGTGGAGCAGGTGCGCGACAACCCGGACTCGAGGCGCATGCTGGTGAGTTCGTGGAACCCGGGCGAGATCGAGGGCATGGCGCTGCCGCCCTGCCACCTGCTGTTCCAGTTTTACGTCTGTGACGGGCGCCTGTCCTGCCAGATGTACCAGCGCAGCGCCGACCTGTTTCTCGGCGTGCCGTTCAACGTAGCTTCGTACTCCCTGCTGACGATGATGGTGGCCCAGGTCACCGGCCTTGAGCCGGGGGAGTTCATCCACACGCTGGGCGACACGCATCTCTATCTCAACCATCTCGACCAGGCCCGCGAACAGCTTTCGCGGTTGCCCGGTCCGTTGCCGACCATGAAGATCAACCCCGAGGTCGACGATCTTTTCGCCTTCAGCTACGACGACTTTGAACTCGAGGGCTACCAGGCCCAGCCCCACATAGCCGCAGCGGTGGCCGTCTAACTGGTGGGTCGCGGCCGGTGATCGTTGCTTGCGTAGTGGCCGTTGCCGAGAACGGCGTCATCGGGCGCGATGGCGGCCTGCCGTGGCGGTTGCCGGCCGACCTGGCTTACTTCAAGCGTCTGACCGAGGGGCACCGGATGATAATGGGACGGCTCACCTTCGAGTCTATCGGGTCGCGTCCCTTGCCCGGCCGTCCCTGCGTGGTGGTGAGCGGCCAGGGCGACTACCAGCCCGACGGCGTTGTCGTGAGGCCGTCGGTCACTGCCGCGCTCGACTATTGCCGCGAGCAGTTGTCGGACGATGACACTGTGTTTGTCGCCGGCGGCAGCCGGGTATTCGCCGAGGCCCTGCCGTTGAGCGACCGGGTGTACCTGACGCTGGTGCACGCGAATGTTGAAGGTGACACGAAATTTTCGCTCGAGGCACTCGACGGCTGGAGCCTGTCGGAAGACACCCGCCGCGAGAGCGATGAGAAGAACCCCTACGCGTTAAGTTTCAGGGTCTACGACAGGCCCTGACGCCGGCCGGGCTGACCTCTAGCTCGGGATTTTTTTCAGCAGGCGGCGCGCGCGTACGGCGTAGCGTCGGTTGGGTAGGCGCAGGTAGGCGGGCAGGTGCTGGTAGGCGTGGCGTGCCTGGTCCAGCGTCTCGCGGGCGTCGTCGCTCTGCCCGAGCGCGGCGGCAGACTCGCCGGCAATGAGCCATCCCTCTACGCTGCTGGTGTTGATCTTGACCGCCATGCGCGCCTGCTCAAGCGCTTCGCGCGGGCGCTTGGCCTCGGCGTACCAGCGCGCCAGCGCCAGGCGGGGTTCGCCGTAGAGAAAGCCCGGCGAGATTTTCAGTGCTCGCTCCACGTCGGCTAGTCCGCGCTCGGTGTCGCCGGTGTGCAGCCGTGCAAGTCCCAGGAAGTAGTTCGTCTCGGCCGCCTCGTCCATGCGCGCGATGGCCTTCTCCATGTGCGGCACGGCCTCGGCGTGCCGACCCTTGTCGACCAGTATGCGCCCGAGGTCGTTGTGCGCGCCAACGTCGTGATCGTTTACGTCTAGCAGTTTCTTGAGTTCGTTGACGGCGTTGTGGCGGCGCCACAACGAGGCCGGGTTGAACCAGCGCCCGCTCACCCTCGCGTTGGTCAGCCAGACGACCAGGCCCACGATCACGAGCGCCAGCAGCGGGTTGTGCAGCAGGTAGCTGAGGAGGTAGAAGAGGAAGAAGGTGCGCAGTTGGCGCTACCAGTCAGTCGCCGTCTTCGCAGAAGTGCGAGCGGGCGATGCGTTCCTTGAGGTACTCGAGCGTGCCCAGGTCCTCGATGATGTCGCCGCCGGTGTCGTAGAAGAATATTTCACCCTGCTTGTTGCGGCCCACCGCCACCAGCCACTCCAGCTCGTCGCGATCTTCGAGCAGGTAGTTGATGGCCTGCGAAACCCCCTTGCCGGGGATAATCGTCACGGTGGCGCGTTTTGGCCGCTTTTTTACAGGGCTTAAGGTTGCAATCTTCTTTTTCATGGCGACCCTCAGGTGCCGACAGGATGCTGTTCTGCCAGGCTCAAGTCAACCTGAGTGTGCACACGCTTTCGACGTGAAATGTGTGGGGAAACAGGTCCACGGGCTGCACTTTCTCAAGGCGGTAGCCTTGGTCGACCAGCACCCGCAGGTCGCGGGCCAGCGTGGAAGGGTTGCAGGATACGTAGACGATTTTTTCGGCTTCCAGCCGTGCGATGTCGTGAGCCGCCGAGCCGAGCCCGCTGCGGGTGGGGTCGACAACCACGAGATCAGGCCGTTGTCTCACACCGGCGGCGAGGTACTCCTCGGCGCGTGCCGTGACGGCGCTTACATGCCTGAACGAGGCCCGGTGCGCCGAGCGTTCAAGCGCGTGCGCGGCCGCGGCGTCGGATTCCACGGCCACCAGTTGGTCGGCCAGCGGTGCCAGCGGCAGGGTGAGGTTGCCCGCCCCGGCGTAGAGCTCGAGGATGAAGCGTTTACGTTCACTGCCGGCCGCCTCGAGTACCCGTTGCACGAGCAGTTCGTTGGCCAGCGTGTTTACCTGGCCGAAGGCTGTGCCGGGAGCTTCGATGGTCGGGCCGTCTGGCACTGGCCGCCAGCGCCGCCGGGTGTCGCCCCAGTCGCGTTTCCAGCCCTTGCCCCAGGCAACGACGCCTTTTACCGGGCAGCCTGGCTGATCGAGAAACTCGCGTACGCGCGCTGTGTCCGAGCGGCGCAGGCGGCCGCGGCTGTTGATGGCCACCACCAGCCCAGCCATGCGCCCGCGCGACACGATCTCAACGCGCGTGGCCTGCGTGGACATGCCGGCCACCAGTTCTTCGACCAGCGGCATGGCGTTCCTGATGTAGGGCTCGGCCAGCATGCAGTCGTCCACGGGTACCAGGCGATGGGTAGAGGCGCGGTAGAAGCCCATCCTGTGTCCGGCGAAGCGCAGCTTGAGTCGGTTGCGGTAGCCCAGGTTGAGCGGTGACGGGTCGGGCGCGGCGACGGGGGGATTGTCGATGCGGCCGATGCGGGTGATGCAGTCGACCAGGGCGTCGCGCTTGGCCTCGAGCTGGGCCTGGTAGTCGACGTGCTGCCAGGGGCAGCCGCCGCATTCCTTCACCAGCGGGCAGGGTGGCTCCACCCTGGCTTCGCCCGCTGTGAGTACTTCTGCGACCACGGCCTCGTCGTAGCCAGAGTGCGTGGCAGTGATGGTCGCGCGCACCCGGTCACCGGGCGCAGCGCCCTCCACGAACACCACCCGGCCCTCGTGGCGCGCAATGGCGGCGCGGCCAAAGGAGAGGCTCTCGATGTCCAGCTCGAGCTCTACCGGGGTCTCCGGTGTCGCGCTGTCTTTTGCCGCGCTGTCTTCTACTGTCGTGCTGTCATCCATCTGCTGGTGCCGTGGCCCGTTATCCTGCGTCCCCGAACGGCGGCGGCAGCAGAGAGTGATAGGGGCAGCCTGCAGTGGCAAACGGGGCCGGCTGGCCGGGGGATCTTCCTTCTCTCAGCTGGCAGGGCTGATCCTCCGGGGACCTGGTGGACATTGGACCCAAGCGGGCAGCAGCCCGGCGTTTGTTTTATGCTCACAGGAGCATCATTTGGCGACGGGGAAAGTAACCAACGGTGCGGCTTCTGAGTTGGGAACGTTAGTTAGCCTTTGAACTGCACGGTCTCTTTGAACCTATTTAGGCTACCGAGTAGATCATCGAAAGACTTTGAAGTAGTAGCCTCATCTTTCTCATTTTTCGAGAACAAGTCCCCGATACCGCTCTGCTGTGCGCTCAGGCTGTAAATGTAACCTCCCGACATGAAGTACAAATAGCCTCTTGTCGAATTCATTCTCGTTTCCGTTTTCATGTCGACGAGCGGAGAGCCTCCAGGGATTTCAAAAACAAAAAAATATTCTTCGCGTTCATCCGTGTTTAAAAGCTCTTCATGGAGCATTTTCGTGCCCGGGAAACGAGATTGCATATCCGGAAGAACTACATTTTGAATTAGATCGCGATACACCACCGTCGCGTTCGCTGGCAACGGTGAGTAATCAATGCGTCTCAGCTCTCCAAAATCATCATGAAATGAAACAAAGCCACTGGTTTCAAACGTTTGATCCTGGATTCTTAAGCCTAGTCCCATATTCGGAACAGGAACAGTGAAATTTTCATGAGGCGAGGTGTAGAGGCCATTCGCAACTTGACTTTGAGTCGTTGCACATCCTGCGACGACTAAGCTGCCGATTACCAATCCGATCAAGGTCAGTACAGGTTTCATCATTATTTTCCTTCGAATTTAGATTGCGGCATTACGTTCCCTACCGACCCCGACTCATAGTACCTAATAAGGTCGTCGGCAATAGCCATCCAGTGGCAGTACTCGCAGTCGACACGACCGGAACCTGGCCGACCGTCGTTATGTGCGTGTCCGCAGTCATTGGAATGCTGGATCTTGAACCGCCCCGTCCAGTTAATTGCCGGTGCCCGGTGTGTCAAACCGGTAACGCTTCGAGCACCGATCTTGTTCGCCCGGCGCATATCCCTGGCTCCACGGGGGAGAATAGCAGCCGCCTGGACGAGGCAATGCAGCCAGGAAGCAAGTCGGGGCGCGCCCGGCAGCAGCGGCCCCTGATTACTGGTCGCACGCGACCGGCTGGCTTCCCTTCTTGACTAGGCTGCTCACCGTGGCCTAGGTTGAGGCCATGCTGCGACTGACCGTCCTCGGTTCGGCGGATGCCTTCAACAGCGGGGGCTATCTGCACAGCGCCTACCTGCTCGAAGGCAAGGCCGGCACGCTGCTGCTCGAGTGCGGGCCGTCGGTGCTGGCCGGCTTGAAACGCCAGGGGCTTAACGGCGACTCCATCGACGCGGTGCTGGTCTCGCACCTGCACGGTGATCACTTCGGCGGCATTCCCTTCCTGTTGCTCGAGTACCTGTTCGAGTCGCCGCGCACGCGGCCCTTGCTCGTGGCCGGCCCGGCTGGCACGCAGGAGAAGGTGGAGCAGCTCTACGACTGTTACTACAGCAGGGATCACCTCGATCGCCTGGGCTTTGACCTGCGCTACATTGAGATCGCACCCGGTGACGAACTCGAGTTGGCGGGCCTGGAGGTCGGCGCCTTCGAGGTGCCGCACGGCGCCGAGCCCTACTGCCTGGGCTACAGGATCGAAGACAGCTCGGGGGGGAGCCTGCTGTTTTCCGGCGACTCGGCCTGGACCGAGGACTTCGTCGAGCGCAGTGCCGGGGTCGATCTGTTTCTGTGCGAGTGTTGCTTCATGGACAAGATCACGGACTTTCACGTGAGCTACGCCCAGCTGGCGGCAAACCGTGAGCGTCTTGGTTGCGAGCGCCTGCTGGTCACGCACTCGGGCTCGGCCGTCAGGCAGGCCGCGGATCTCGATGCCGAGCTGGCCGTGGACGGGCAGGTAGTGGAGCTGGGCGCCTAATCGGCCCGCGCAGAGCGCACGCAGTCGAGAAAATTGAGAGTAATAGAGTAGGTGGCGCCCCAGATGTTGTGGCGGCCAGCGGTTATCACGGGCATGTCGTACTGCGTGCCGCCCCAGCTTTTCTTCACGCTGCCACGATGGGCCGGGTCGCCCAGCAGGTCGACGGGTACGGTGAACACGTCGGCCACCTCGCCCGGGTTGGGCGACAGGGTCGCCCCTTGGTCAAGTACGCCTACAACGGGCGTGATCAGGTACTCCACGCCCAGGGTGTACACATCGTCCAGGCGGCCTATGACGCGCACGTCGCCGGTGGCTATGCCCAGCTCCTCGGAGGCCTCGCGCAGGGCGGTGTCCTCGGGGCCCTGGTCGTGGGGGGCCTTCTTGCCTCCGGGAAATGACACCTGCCCGCCGTGGCTGGGCAGGCTGTCGGTGCGCAGGGTGTAGAGCAGCTCGTAACCAGTTTCTGTGGCCAGCAGCGGCAGCAACACGCCGCAGGGCGTCGAGCGATCCGAGGGCAGCTCCACGCGGGTGCGCTGGTCGAGATGTCCTTGTATTAGGCGGGCCAGTGGCATGGGGCGACATCGTGGCCCGTGGACGGTCATTTGCCAAGCGGGTGCCGGTGGGGCTAGGTTCAGTCGTCGTGGCAGAAGAACAACGCAGGCTGGTGATCGCGCACTACAATGAGATCACGCTCAAGCTCGGGAACCGGGGCGCCTTTACCGCGCGCCTCCTCGACAACATGCGGCAGGCACTGGCCTCGCTGCCCAGTGGCGCGGTGCGTTCGCAGGACGGGCGCGTGACGGTAGAGCCGGGGGCGGCTGATCCCGAAGAAGTCTGCCGCCGCCTGGCCCAGGTGCCGGGCATCGCCAACCTGTCGGTAGCCACCGTTTGCGAGCCCGACATGGATTCGCTGCTGGCCGAGGTCGAGCGGATGATAGCCGGCTGGCAGCCCGCGGGCAGCTTCAGGGTGAGGGTGCGCAGGGCCTGGAAGGGCTTTGCACTGGAATCTCCCGAGATAGGCGCCCGCGTGGGTGCCGTTGTGGCCGATCGTACGGGAGCGCCCGTCAACCTTAGTCGGCCCGACGAGGTGGTCTACGTGCACGTGGTTCGCAACGCGATCTACCTGTCGCTGGGCCGCGTGCAAGGCTGCGGTGGCCTGCCGGTGGGCACCGGTGGCCGGGCCCTGCTGTTGCTCTCGGGCGGCATAGACTCGCCCGTGGCCGGGCTGCGCATGATGCGGCGTGGCTGCCGGGTGGACGCCGTGCATTTTCACAGCGTGCCTTACCTCGACCGCAGCAGCATGCGCAAGGCGCGCCGGTTGGCCGCGGTGCTGGCGCGTGGGCAGTCGGCCACGAGGCTGCACATGGTGGCTTTTGGCGAGGCCCAGGCCGAGGTGGTGCGCTTGGTGCCGCGGCCCTTGAGGGTGCTGATGTACCGCAGGTTGATGGTCAAGATAGCCTCCCGCCTGGCCAATCGGGGAAAGGCCGCCGTGCTGGTAAGTGGCGAGAGCCTGGGCCAGGTGGCTTCGCAGACCATGGCCAACCTGGCCGTCATAGAGCAGGCTGCCGAGCTGCCGCTGTACCGGCCGCTGCTGGGTATGGACAAGCTCGAGATCACCGACTACGCCAGGGCTGCCGACACTTACGAAATATCGATCGAGCCCGACCAGGACTGCTGCACCCTGTTCGTGCCACGCCACCCGGCCACCAGGGCGGCGCTTGAAGACGTTCTAAGGGCAGAGGCCGCACTCGAGGTCGAGGCCTTGATAGACGCCGCCGTCGAGGCGTCGGAATACGAGTACATAAAGTCTGACTGGGAGCAGCAGGTGCAGGAGGAGGTCAGCGCGGATCCTCTCCTGGGAGCCGGTGGGCCCCCCGACGTCTCTGCCGAAAACCGTTAAGCTTCTGTTCCGGGCTGTGGTCTGCCAGGGGTTATTCGGGCCGGCCGGGATTTTTCCAGAGCTTGTCGAGGGCTTCGCGGTTGCGCTTGCGATCGCTCGTGGGCCCGTGGTCGAGCTTGCCGACGAAGAAGTACAGCTCGCGCACTAATTCCCGCCCCATCTTTTCGTTCAAGCGTTCGCGCAGCTGCTTCTTGAGAAGGTCGAGCTCCTGCAGCCATGACGAGTTACGCACAGCCACGATCAATCGGTCGCCGTCCAGCCGTGTGGGCTGCGCGTTGCGCGCTATGGCCGGACCGACCACTTCGTCCCAGGCATCCCAGGCCCGGTAGTCGTCGAGCTTGCGCTCAAGTCCCATGCGCTTGAGGGTTGAAGTAAACAGTTCGCCCAGTTTTTTGGGCTTGTCGGCTCGTTGACTCACCGGCGGAGATTCGTAGCGCCGGGCGAATGCTTTGTCCAACCTTTTTAATGACAGCCCTTGCATCAATACGGGTTTTTGTGTTTTATTCGCCCCCGATCGCGCATGACTGGGGGCTGAGGCAGAATTTGCTTTTTTTCCTCCAATACCACAACATGTAGTGGTACGGTGATCGGACGCCTACCAGATAAGGTAGGTATCAGACAGCGACAGATTAGTGTTTTATCAGTGAGTTCGGGTAGTTCCCCGGCGGTAAGGAGCGGAGGCGGAAATGGAAAAGAAGTCGGGGATGGTGGTACAGGCCACTGAGATACTGGAAACCGAGGCGCTGGAGGCTACAGGCGAGGCTACGACCGGGTTGTCTTTCAGCAGGCGGCTGTCGAGTGAGGGGGTTGATCCCTGGTCGACCGTAGAGTGGGAATACCGCGACGCGCTCATACAGGGCGAGGGCGGCAAGGCGGTTTTCGAGCAGAAGGGGGTGGAGTTTCCTGCCACCTGGTCACAACTGGCCACCAACGTGGTCACTTCCAAGTATTTTCGCGGCGCGCTCGGTACCGACGCCCGCGAGACCAGCGTCCGCCAGCTCTTAGGCCGGGTCGTCGAGACCATCACCGGCTGGGGCGAGCGCCAGGGCTACTTTGTCGATGACGAAAGTCGCGACATTTTTCGCGACGAGCTGACCCATATTCTCCTGGGCCAGCAGGCCTGCTTTAACAGCCCGGTGTGGTTCAACGTCGGGGTGGAAGAGCATCCCCAGTGCTCGGCCTGTTTCATCCTGTCGGTCGACGACACCATGGACTCGATCCTGCAGTGGTACCGCGACGAAGGCATCATCTTCAAGGGAGGCTCGGGCTCGGGCGTCAACCTGTCGCGCCTGCGTTCTTCGAAAGAAACGCTGTCGGGCGGCGGCACGGCCTCGGGGCCGGTGTCTTTCATGAAGGCCGCCGACGCGTCGGCCGGCGTGATCAAGTCGGGAGGCAAGACCCGCCGCGCTGCCAAGATGGTGGTGCTCGACGTCGACCATCCCGACATCAACGAGTTTGTCGACTGCAAGGCCGGCGAGGAAAAGAAGGCCTGGACGTTGATCGACGCTGGCTACGACGGCTCGATCGACGGGGACGCTTACGCGTCGGTCTTTTTCCAGAACGCCAACAACTCGGTGCGCGTGAGCGACGAGTTCATGCAGGCGGTGGTCAACGACAAGGAGTGGAGAACCCGCAACGTCAAGGACGGCGAAGTCTGCGAGACCATGCGCGCTCGCGAGCTGATGGGCCGCATCGCCGAGGCCACGCATTTCTGCGGCGACCCGGGCATGCAGTTCGATACCACGATCAACGACTGGCACACCTGCCCCAACAGCGGCCGCATTAACGCGTCGAACCCCTGCAGCGAGTACATGCACCTGGACAACTCGGCCTGCAACCTGTCTTCGCTCAACCTGATGAAGTTCCAGTCCCCGGACGGCAAGTTTGATGTTGATGGTTTCCGCCACGCGGTAGACATCATGACGACTGCCCAGGACATCCTGGTCGACAATTCCAGCTACCCGACCGACCAAATTGGCGACAACGCCCGGGCCTATCGAGAGTTAGGCCTGGGCTATGCCAACCTGGGCGCCATGCTCATGTCGTTGGGGATGCCTTACGATTCGGACGAAGGCCGGGCGTCTGCAGCGGCTGTTACCTCGTTGATGTGCGGCGAGGCTTACCTGCAGTCGGCGCGGCTGGCCGAGGCCCGCGGACCTTACGCGGGTTACGCGCGCAACCGCGAGCCCCAGCTTCGCGTGCTGGGCAAACACCGCGCTGAGTCCCGCGAGCTGGATTCCAGCCGGGTGCCCCTGGACCTGCTGTCGGCCGCCCGTGATGTCTGGGAAGAAGCTGAAACCGTGGCCACGGAGCACGGCGTTCGCAACTCCCAGCTGACGGTGCTGGCGCCCACCGGGACCATCGCCTTCATGATGGATTGCGACACCACCGGGGTGGAGCCGGATCTCGCGCTGGTCAAGTACAAGAAGCTCGTGGGTGGTGGCACCCTGAAGTTCGTCAACAACACGGTCCCTTCGGCGCTCGTGCGGCTTGGCTACGAGAGTCGCGAGGTCCAGGACATCGTGGAGTACATAGACGAGCACGACACCATTGAAGACGCTCCCCACCTCAAGGACGAGCACCTGGCGGTGTTTGACTGCGCTTTCAAGCCGCGCAACGGCGCGCGTAGCATAGAGCCGCTCGGTCACCTGCGCATGATGGGTGCCGTGCAGCCGTTTATTTCGGGCGCGATCTCGAAGACGATCAACATGCCCAACGAAGCCACCGTCGACGAAATCGAGGGGGCTTACATCGAGGCGTGGAAGCTCGGCTTGAAGGCTGTCGCCATTTACCGCGACGGTTGCAAGCGCATACAGCCGCTCAACACGAGCGGTACGGAAAACAGCTTGGCCACGGCGGGGAGTGGTGATTCAGCTGCTGCCGATTCAGCTGAAGGCGAGTCCTCCGTGGGTCGGCCCGTGCGCAGGCGCCTGCCGACCGACTGTTCTTCGTGCAGGCACAAGTTCGAGGTGGCCGGCCACGAGGGCTACATCCACGTGGGTTTCTACGACGACGGCACCCCTGGCGAGATCTTCATCAAGATGGCCAAGGAGGGCAGTACGATCTCCGGCCTGATGGACACCCTTGCCACGCTGACCTCGCTGTCGTTGCAGTACGGCGTGCCGCTGAGCGCGCTGGTGTCCAAGTTCTCGCATGTGCGCTTCGAGCCCTCGGGCTTTACCAAGAACCCGGACATCCCGATAGCCAAGTCGCTGACCGACTACATATTCCGTTTCCTGGGCACGCGCTTCGGTCAGCCGGTGGTTCCGGCCGGTGTTGTAACCCCTGGCGGCGAATCAACTGCGGGCCGGGAGTCCGGGGATGTCTCGAAGAGTGTCTCCACCCCGGTACCGTTGAGAGTGGTTCCGGCGGCCAGGCCGACCGACACTTCGGCGGCTGGCGGTGGTCGGGAGGAAGGCCGCCGCGAGGAAACCAGCGTTGATTTCATCCTGCCGCAGTCCGACGCGCCGAGCTGCGCCGACTGCGGTGCGATCATGGTCCGCAACGGCGCTTGCTACAAGTGTCTTAACTGCGGGGCGACCAGCGGCTGCTCGTGAGCGGCCGGGTCGCAGGCATCCGGAAGAAACTATTCAGGGCGAGTGACTGAAGCGAAACAGGAACTCGTCGTCGGCCACGACACCGAGCTTCTGCCGGGCCACCGCTTCGAGCACCCTGGGGTCATTGCGCAGTCCTTGGAAATCCTGGTAGAGAGAGTCGTTGCGGGCAATGCGCAGGCTTGCCTCGGCCGACAGGCGTTCGAGCCTGTTGTTGAGATCGCCGGCCTGGCGAAGACCGTGGCGTCCGAAAACGAGGCTACCCACCTGCAGTATGAAAACCCCGGCCAGCACCCAGACCATCAGAGCGAGCTTACGCGCGTCTCGTTGTTTTCGCCTGGCCATTCCACTGTTGAGGATACCCCAGCAGTTAGCGCTACACTACAGGGCAAGTATGATTGAAGCGGTCTGGCGTGGTGGCGGTCGCGGCAGAGGAGATATAACGGCGTGAAGATAAAGTCTGTCAAGGGACGAGAGATACTCGATTCGAGGGGAAATCCGACCGTGGAGGTCGACGTTTTACTGAGATCAGGCGCGCGCGGGCGTGCCTGTGTGCCGTCGGGTGCTTCGACCGGCACCCACGAGGCCCTGGAGCTGAGGGACGTTCGCCGTAAGCGCTACGGTGGCAAGGGGGTCCTGCAGGCGGTCAAGAACGTCAACGACCACATCGGCCCGGCCGTACGTGGCCTTGAGGCCAGTGATCAGCAGGCGGTCGACAGCTGCATGTTGGAGCTGGACGGTACCCCCAACAAGTCGCGCCTGGGTGCCAACGCCATCCTCGGCGTGTCGCTGGCCGTGGCCCACGCGGCGGCGGCCGGCAGTGGGCGCTCGCTGTACAGGCAGATCGGAGGGCCCCGCGCCCGCACCCTGCCGGTGCCGTTGATGAACATAATCAACGGGGGGGCCCACGCCGACAACGGGCTGGATTTCCAGGAGTTTATGATCGTGCCCCACGGCGCGCGCAGTTTCAGCGAGGCGCTGCGCATGGGCACCGAAGTTTTTCACGCGCTCAAATCGGTGCTCAAGGCCCGCGGCATGAGCACCAACGTGGGCGACGAGGGCGGCTTTGCCCCCGGCCTGAGCAGCAATGACGAGGCCATCAAGTGCGTTATGCGCGCCATTGAAGACGCGGGCTACAAGCCGGGTCGGCACGTCTCGTTGGCGCTCGACGTCGCGGCCAGCGAGTTCTGCCAAGACGGCGTCTACCGTTTCGTGAAGTCCGACGGCAAGACACGCAGCAGCGCGCAGATGATCAAGCTGTACCAGCGGCTGACCGACCGCTACCCGCTGGTGTCGATAGAGGACGGCCTGGACGAGGACGACTGGGATGGCTGGGCTCGCTTGACCAACAGCCTAGGAGACCGCGTACAGCTGGTGGGTGATGATCTCTTCGTCACCAACAGCCAACGACTCAAGCGCGGCATAGACGAGGGCGTGGCCAACTCGATACTGGTCAAGGTCAACCAGATAGGAACGTTGAGTGAAACTATAGAGGCCGTGCGCACGGCCGAGCGAGCAGGATACACCGCGGTGATTTCGCATCGGTCGGGCGAGACCGAGGACTCCACGATCGCCGATCTCGCGGTAGCGCTCAACGCTGGGCAGATTAAAACAGGCTCGCTCTCGAGGGGAGAGAGGACGGCCAAGTACAACCAGTTGCTTCGCATAGAAGAAGAGCTGGGCGATCGCGCTGTCTACCCGGGGGGCCGGGTTTTCGGCCGGCTGCGGGCGTGATCATGGAAGGGAGCGGAGTATGCCACTGATAAACGAGTTGCTCGAATTCGTGATGACCGATGGCGCCAAGTTGTTGCTGGCGCTCGTGCTCGGCGGCGCCATGGGCATGGAGAGGGAGCTCACCGGCAAGCCCGCTGGACTACGCACCAACCTGCTCATCGCCGTGGGCGCCGCGCTGCTGACGATCGTGTCGCGTCACGTCGCCGGCGAGTCGGGTGACCCCGGCCGTATCGCGGCGCAGGTGGTAACCGGCGTCGGCTTTATCGGTGCCGGGGCCATCATACAGGCGCGCGGTGCGGTGACCGGTTTGACTACGGCCGCCACCATATGGGCGGTCGCCGGCGTGGGCATTGCTGCCGGTAGCGGGGCCTGGGAAGCCGCCGTGGCCTCGACGGTGATAATAATTTCCTGCCTCGTGTCGTTGCGCGGCTTGGAGTCACGCGTGCGTGGGCGTCGTAGTCTCGTGCGTTACAATGTCACGATGCTAAGCGGTGCTGATTCTGTGCCGGTCATTGACGCTGTGCATTCTAACCCTTCGATAGACGCAGAATCGCTTACAGTACGCGTAGATGGGCCGCAGCGAAGCGTAGAAATCACCTGCGTGGGCAGTAAAAAAGCGCAGCAGGAATTGTTTCGCGAGTTTTGTGCGCTCGATGGAGTGCAGCAAGTGCAGAGCGACTGACGGTGGGAGCTATTTCTGGCCCTGTTCGTTTATCGTTCTGAACTATTGACTCCGACCATCGGTGAAAACTATAATTTTAGGTAACAGTACAATGGAAAGAAAAAAGAGAGTCGTGTGAAGTTTCGTCGGACGGTGCCGGTAGAGGAGTGAAGGAGGATACACAATGGCAGTACGAAAAAAGAAAGCTACTAAGAAGAAGGCAACCAGGAAGAAGGCCGCCAAGAAAAAGGTAACCAGGAAGAAGGCTACCAAGAAGAAGGCGACCAGGAAAAAGGCAACCAAGAAAAAAGCTACTAAGAAGAAGGCCAAGAAAAAGGCCAAGAAAAAAGTAGCCAAGAAGAAAGGCAAGAAGAAGGTAGCCAAGAAAAAGGCTACCAAGAAGAAGGCCAAGAAAAAGGTAGCCAAGAAGAAAGGCAAGAAGAAAGCCAAGAAGAAGGCTACCAAGAAAAAGGCCACCAAGAAGAAAGCCAGGAAACGAAGATAACCAAACCGATTGAGCCTGCCCGGTCGTTGCTTCGGTGACTTCCGGGCAGGCTCTACCCGACGACGAAACAAGAACCCTTAGGGGTTCAAGGGGCCTCCCGGCAAGTGTCGGGGGGCTTTTTTCGTTTGGGGTTTTGTGCGCCGCAGGTGAGCGCATAGGCGTTTCCTTCCTTCGTCGGTAGGGGGGGGAGATAACCGTTCCGGTTGACTCAGGTTCACTCTACGCTTAATACGCCATCGACAGCGTGGCCTTGCTCAAGAGCGCGGCGAGGGGCGGAAGTTAAGCATGGTAAGGGCCGACAACATTCAGAAGGTATTCGAAGAGATGCCCAAGCGCTTCAACTCGGCGGCCGCCGCTGGGTTGACGGCTGTCTACCAGTACGAGCTTTCCGGCGACGGTGGCGGCACCTGGCACGTGGTGATCACTGACGGTGTCATCGAGGGAGACCTGGCCCAGGCCGGGACCCATACAAAGCCCAACATTTCGATAACGATGTCGGTCGCCGATTTTCTCGACATGATCAACGGCGAACTCAACCCCCAGATGGCCTTCATGGGTGGCAAGCTCAAGATCAAGGGTGACATGAGCCTCGCCATGAAGATGCAGCAGATCTTTCCAACCGGCTGAACGCGCCGCCGGGTGGGGCGCTCAGCGCCACTGCCGTTCAGGAATCTTCGCTCGAAGCAGAATCGTTCGTTGCCAACTCGGCAACTTCGGGGCTGTTCGGGCCGCCCGCGTCCATCACGGTGTGTATACCGCACTCGCGCTTGTTACTGCCCGCCCAGCGTCCCGATCTCGCTTCGCCGAGCGAGGTGCAGGGCGCGCAGCCTATGGAGGCGTAGCCCCTTTCAAATAACGGGTGTTCGGGCAGTCGGTGGCAGTTGAGGTACTTGTAGGTGTCCTTTGACGTCCAGCGGGCCAGCGGGTTTATCTTGACCACGCTTCCGGCCAGCTCAACGTGCCCCATAGCGGCCCGTTCTTCGGTCTGGTTACGCCGCCGGCCGTTGATCCAGGCCGAGGTTCCTGCCAGCGCTTTTCTCAGCGGCTCGACCTTGTTGATCTGGCAGCACAGGTCCGGGTCTCTATCGTAGAGATTGTCGCTGTGCTTGGCCCGGAACTCGTCGGCGCTCATCTCGGCTTCGAGTTGTCTCAGGTTGAGGCCCAGCAGTTTCACGATATTGTCGCGGTACTTCAGCGTTTCGGCAAAGTGAAAACGGGTTTCGATGAAGACCACCGGGATGTCGGGCTTTATGGTACGCAGCATGTGCGCAAGTACCACGCCGTCGTGCTGGAAAGAGCAGGTGAGGATGATGTCCTCGGGGAACTCGGTCACCGCCCAGCCCAGTATCTGCTCCGGCGACGCGCTTTCAAACTGGTCGTTAAGCTCGGCCAGCCTTGACGGGGATATCGGAGCTTCTGGACTGGCAGCCATCTACTTAAAATGACAGTATAATCGGAGTGTCGCAAGCAATGGTTAAAGCGCGGCCACTGGTCGTGGTCGGTTTGATGTCGGGCACATCCCTTGACGGGGTGGACGCAGCGCTGGTCAGGATAGTGCGCAGCGCCGGTGGCCGGGTGGCTATAAAACCGCTCGCCTCACTCGTGAGGTCCTGGCCGCGGGGCTTGAGGCAGCGACTGGTGGATGCTTGCGAGGGACAGGCTGTGAGCGTAGCCGAACACGCGGCGGTTTCACTTGACCTCGCGAGGGTCTTTGCCTCGGCGGTGGAAGACGTGCTGTGCGCTGCTCGAAGATCCACACCGCCCGACCTCGTGGCCAGCCATGGCCACACGTTGTGTCACCTGCCGGCGCGCAACACAGTTACAGTGCAGGCAGGGGACGGCGCGCTGCTGGCCGAACTCACGGGCACGACTGTCGCCAGCGATTTTCGCGTGGCTGATACGGCCGCCGGTGGACAGGGTGCGCCGCTGGTCCCCTTCGTTCACCACGAGTTGTTTTCCCATCCCCGGCACGACCGCGTCGTACAGAACCTGGGCGGCATAGGCAACGCGACGCTGCTTCCCGCCGGACGCGATGCAGCTGCCGTGGGCGGTAGCGACACCGGTCCTGGCAACATGCTCATCGACGGCTGCGTTGAACTGCTCAGCTCGGGGCGTCGCCGCATGGACAAGGGGGGGCGCATGGCTGCCCGCGGTACGGTTAGCCGGGAGCTGGTGGCGCAGGTAATGCGGGCGCCTTTCTTTCGAAGGAAACTACCGGCCTCCACCGGCAGGGAAGAGTTCGGGCGGCACCTTGCGGCCGGACTGGTGGAGTCGGGCCGCAAGCGTGGCCTCGCCGCCGATGACATCGTGGCCAGCGCGACCATGGCCACGGCGGTAGCCATGCGGCGAAGCCTGTCGCGCATGGGCATGCCCGATCCTCGCGAA
Source organism: Candidatus Binatota bacterium (assembly GCA_012960245.1). Classification (NCBI taxonomy): domain Bacteria; phylum Candidatus Binatota; species Candidatus Binatota bacterium. Next base: position 77,967 of record DUBO01000025.1, read on the forward strand.
CTGTTGCTCTGCGGCGGCGGCGTACTGAATCCCACGCTGGTGGCGATGGTAGCCGAGGCCTTTCCTTCTTCGCAGGTGAAGTCGGTAGCAGGGTGTGGCGCAGACCCCCTCATGCTCGAGGCCCAGGCTTTTGCACTGCTCGGCTTCTGCCTGGTCGAAGGTCGAGCGGCGGGCCTGCCGGCCGTCACCGGTGCCGCCGGCGCGAGGGTACTGGGCAGGATAAGCCCGGGAGCCAACTACAGGGGCACGGTGTTGGCGCCGGGCAGGCGGAAGCGTTGAGCGATCCACGCATAGAGACGTGGCTCGACGCCACCATCGCCGACCTGTGGCCCGGTGCCCGGTGCGAGTCCCTGGCCGAGGTCGCTGGTGACGCCTCTTCGCGTGTCTACGCCAGGGTCTCACTGTCGGGTAGCCAACAAGGGGGAGACAGCTGCCCCGCGTCGGTGGTGCTGATGATCCTGCAGGACGCGGGCGTGGCCATGTCATCTGACGAGCTGGGAGTTTTTGCCGAGGGCGGTCCCGACGAGCTGCCTTTTGTCAACGTGCTGCGATTCATGGCCCGCTCTTGTCCCGCGGTTCCGCGGCTCTACGCGGTTTCGGATGCCCGTGACCTGCTGCTGCTCGAAGACCTGGGCGACACTCCCCTGTGGGACGCTGCGGGTCTGGACGGCGCCGACCCGGTGGCGTTGTTCACCGCTGCGCTGGAGCTGCTCGCGGCCCTGCAACACGACTGCATCGACGACGGCAGTGGCTGCTACGCTTTCGGCCAGGCCTTTGACCACGAACTGTTCGCCTGGGAAGTGGAGCACTTTCTCGAGTTCGGGCTGTTGCCTGCTGCGGCGAGCGGCATCGATGAGTGCCGGGCCGAGCTGGGCCTTGTCGTGGACAGGCTGGCGGCCCTGCCTCGCGTGTTCTGTCATCGCGACTACCACGCTTGGAACCTGATGGTGCAGGGCGGCGGTAACGACGACCTGCGCATTCGCCTGATCGACTTCCAGGACGCGCTCATGGCGCCTTCGCTCTACGACGTGGCCTCGCTGTTGACCGACCGCGTGACGCCCACCCTGCTGCAGCCCGACATGGAGAGCGAGCTTCTCGCTCGCTGGCACTCGCTGGCAGATTCTGCGGCCGGCTTGTCCTTTGACCAGGTGGTTGAGCAGTACGAGTGGCTGGCCTTGCAGCGAGTGCTCAAGGTGGTCGGCAGGTTCAACTACCTGGCCACGGTGAAGGGCAAGCCGGCCTACGCCCGGATGCTGCCCGGCGTAGTGGTTACCGCGCGGCGCTTTGCTGCGCGAGTCGAAGGCCTGCCGGTGACCCGCCGGTTGCTGGACGAACAGGTGCGTGAAAAGGTGCCCACGTGACAGGCATGATACTGGCGGCTGGGCTTGGTACGCGCTTGCGACCGTTGACCGACAATACGCCCAAGGCCATGGTCCCGGTCGCAGGCCGTCCCCTGGTCGACTACGCGCTCGACACGCTGCTGGCGGCAGGCATAACCGACGTGGTTATAAACCTTCACCACTTCGGCGAACAGATACGCGGCCACCTCGGCGACGGCTCGGATCGCGGCGCGCGTATTCGCTACAGCGAGGAGCACCCCCTGCTCGACAGTGGCGGTGGAATCCTGCGCGTGCGTCCGATGCTGGGCGAAGGCGCGTTCGTGACGATCAACGCCGACACCATAGTCGACGTGGACCTCGCCGAGGTGCTTCGCTTCCACGAGCAGCACAAAGCCCTGGCCACGCTGGTGTTGCGCAAGGACGCCGACATGGACCAGTTCGGTGTCATCCGCACCGACGGCGAGGGCCGCGTTCGAGGGTTTCTTGACTCCAGCGACCCCTCGGCCGAAGGAGCGCTGGAACCCTGGATGTACACCGGTGTGCAGGTACTGGAACCGGAAGTGTTTGATTTTATGCCGGCGGGCGGCGTGTTTTCTATCACCAGGCAAACTTACCCACGCATGGTCGTGGCCGGCGAGCGCGTTTTCGGGTACATTTTTAAAGGGCTTTGGCTCACGGTCGGAACGCCCGAAGAGCTGGAGCTGGCCGAGCTGGCCCTGGCTGGGCAGGCAGCGGGCCGACAGGGTCCTGCCGGTGGCGAGCGGGCGGCGGAGAACTGATTTGGGTATCAGCATAGTACAGAAGAGCGACCTCTCGGTTCGCAAGAAGGACGCCAAGGTGGCGCTGGTACTCGCCGGTGGTGCGGTTACCGGCGGTGCTTTCAAGCTGGGTGGCATCAAGGCTCTCGACGACTTTCTCATCAACTGCAAGACCACCGACTTTGATCTCTATGTCGGCCTGAGCGCTGGCGCCCTGCTGGCCGCGCCACTGGCCGCCGGCGTTCCGCCCTCCGAAATGTTGCGGGCACTCGACGGGTCATCGGTGCAGTTCTCACGGTTTCGGCCCGGCGATTTCTACGGGGTAGACGGCGGCGACTGGGTAGGCAAGCCCGTTGAGTACGTGCTCGACCTTATGACTTACCTGCCGGGTATAGTCGTGGACATGTTTTCGCAGGCCCCCGACCTGGTCGAAGAAGTCAGGCCGGCGTTGGGCGTGTTTGCCCGCTATCCCTCGCTCAGCTCGCTGCAGGACGTGGCCATGCCGATAGCCCGCGCGTTGTTCGCCCGCCGCATTCCGTTTCCCACCGATTACTTGCCCTCGGGCGTGTTCACCAACAACGGCATCGAGCGCTACATGCGTCACAACATGGAGAACAATGGTTTTCCGAACGAGTTTCGCAGCCTGCAGCGCTACACGGGCAAGGAGCTGTACATATCGGCCATGAACCTCGACACCGCCGAGCGGGTGGTGTTCGGCCACGACGAGGACTGCTCGGTCACGGTGTCCGAGGCCATACAGGCTTCGACCGCGCTTCCTGTTTTCTACAAGCCGGCGCGCATCAACGGTGTTGATTACGTGGACGGCGGCGTTCGTCGTACGGCCAACATCGACGTGGCCATGGAGCACGGCGCCGATCTCATCATCTGCTACAACCCTTTCAGGCCGTTCTCCAACCGCGTGACGCATCGCTACGACGCTGACCGCGGAACCTTTGTGACCGAGGGAACCCCGCTGGCCGACCAGGGTGTGGGCACGGTCATAAACCAGGTGTTCCGCACCCTGCTGCACTCGCGTATCCAGTACGGACTGCGCGCCTACCAGGACGACCCCAACTTCCAGGGCGACATCATCGTGATCGAACCCGCCGAGTCGGACACCCATTTCTTTTCGATGAACCCGGTGGCTTTCTGGGAAGGGCCGCGTGCCGGCCGGCACGGCTACACCTCGGTGACCCAGTCGATCGAGAACCACTACGACATCGTCAAGCAGATACTAGGATCCTACGGCATCCTGATGACCCGCAGGGAAGTCCGCGAGGGGCTCGAGCGTATGAAGCGCCACAGCTTTGGCGAGGGCAGCAGCGATGTGCTGGTTCGCGATGTCCCGCGCCGCGACCTCAACGTGGCCTGAGCGATTCTATCCGGCCCGCGACCGGGGGCTGGCCGGGCCGGCGAGGCTGTCAGCCGGCCGCTGTCTTCAGCTGATCAAATACACTGTTGAAGTAGCGGTAATGCCTGCCCCTTCACGTTGACTTGCCGCCCTGCGGTGGCAATAAATCGGCGTTCAGCGGGCGCGTGCCGAGGCCTTTTTGCATGGCGCGGCGGGCCTGCGGCAGCTGATGTCCCAGTATATTCCTGTTCTTGTCACTTTTGCTCTTGCGGCGGTCATCGTCGGCGTAATGGTGTCGATCAACTCTTTTCTGGGTCCGCGCAGTCACAGCCGCGTAAAGGACGAGTCATTCGAGTGTGGCAATGAGCCCACCGGCCCGGCCTGGGTCAGGTTTTCGATCCGTTTCTACATCGTGGCGATTCTCTTCATAGTTTTCGATATCGAGGTCGTGTTTCTCTATCCATGGGCGGTTATTTTTCGTGAGCTGGGCCTGTTCGGCTTCATTGAGATGTTGATGTTCGTGGGCGTGCTGGGAGTGGGCTTTGTGTACTCCTGGCGCAAGGGGGCTTTCGAGTGGAGCTAAGCGCGCAGGTAGCCGCTGCCGTGCCCGGCTGCGGTGCCGAGCAATACGATTGCGCCAGTGGCACGGTACTCGTAGTCGAGCCCGAGCAGCTGCTGGCTGCCCTTCGTTTTCTCAAGCAGGACCCCGGCCAGGACTACAACGTGCTGGTCGACCTGACGGCCGTCGACCGCGTGGCCACCGAGGGCGTCATCGAGGTGGTGTACCAGTTGCGCAGCATCGCTGCCGGCCGCCGGCTGATGGTGAAGACCCGCCTGGCTGGCGAACCCTGGACGCTGGCTTCGGCCACCCCGCTGTGGGGTTCGGCCAACTGGGCCGAGCGCGAAGCCTGGGACATGTTCGGCCTGCGCTTCACCGGTCACCCCGACCTCAGGCGCATACTGATGTACGAGGAGTTCGAGGGCTACCCGCTTCGCAAGGACTATCCCTACAACAAGCGGCAGCCGCTGGTCGAAGAACGCGACCCGATCGCCAACCCCTGGCCGGGCACTGGTAACCCGACGTGACCGATAGCCGGGCCGATATCCATGGCGCGATGGCGCCCGATCCTCTCACCGAGGAAATGGAAATACAGATGGGACCGTCGCACCCGGCGACGCACGGTACCCTCAAGTTCAATCTCCGCCTGGACGGCGAGACCATCCGTGCCTGCGAGACCGAGATCGGCTACCTCCACCGCGGTTTTGAAAAGATGTGTGAGCAGGGAACCTGGAACCAGGTTATTCCTTACACCGACCGCTTGAACTACGCGTCGCCGTTGATCAACAACTTTATTTTTGTAGAGGCGGTTGAACGTCTCGCGGGGATAACGGTGCCGGCGCGCTGTTCGTGGATACGCACCCTGTTGTCGGAGGTTTCGCGCATAGCCGATCACCTTACCGCGCTGGGCATGGGGGCCACCGAGCTGGGAGCTATAACGGTCGGGTTCTACATGAACGAAGCCCGCGAGCGGCTCTACAACCTTGCTTCTACCGCCACCGGGGCGCGCGTGACCGTGAGCTACGGCAGGGTGGGCGGACTGGCCCGTGACCTGGACGAACAGTTTTTTGAAGAAATAGGCCCGGCCCTCGAACACGTAAAAAGGGTGATGGTCGATTGCGAAAAACTGCTGGAGAGCAATCGCATTTTTCTCGACCGCATGGCCGGTGTCGGCGTGCTTGAACTGGAGCGTGCCCTCGACATGGGCGTCACTGGCCCCATGTTGCGCGCCTGCGGCCTGGCCAGTGATCTTCGCCGCGATGAGCCCTACATGGTTTACGATGAACTCGACTTCGACGTACCGGTGGGCAGCAAGGGCGACAACTTCGATCGCTTCAACGTGCGTTTCGAGGAGATCTTCCAGTCCATCAAGATGGTCGAGCAGTGTATCGAGCGTATGCCGAGCGGCCCGTGGTGCATAGACGATCCAAAGCTGGTGCTGCCTCCCAAGGAAAAAGTCTACGGCTCTATCGAGGGGTTGATGAACCAGTTCAAGCTCGTCATCGAGGGTGTGCGCATTCCCGAGGGCGAGGTCTACTTCGCGGGTGAAGGCGCCAACGGTGAGCTGGGGTTTTTCCTGGTCAGCGACGGCAGCGGCCGACCCTACCGCGTGAGGGTGCGCCCGCCCTGCTTCTACTCGGTGGGCGCGCTGGAGAGCATGGTGACCGGGGCCAAGCTGTCGGATCTCGTGGCGGTGTTCGGCATGGTGAACATGATCGGCGGGGAGTGCGATCGCTGAGGCCCGTGCTCGGCGACCAGTAACTACATGGGCCAAGAGTCAGGCAAAGAGCAGGAGTCCCCGGTGTTCAGCGATGAAGCGCTGCGGCGCTTTGAAAAAATTGTGGCGAGTTATCCCGAGCGTCGCGCGGCTCTCATGCCGGTGCTGTGGCTGGCCCAGGAAGAATTCGGCTGGATAAGCCCGCCCACGCAGGCATACGTGGCCGGCTTGCTCGAACTGCCTGTAGCCTGGGTGGAGGGTGTGGTGTCGTTTTACACCATGTACCGACGGCGGGATATGGGTTGCCGGCTCGAACTGTGCACCAACGTGTCGTGTCGTCTCAAGGGTGCCGAGAAAGTGCTGGCCGCCATGGCCCGGGAGCTGGGCGTGGAGCCCGGACAGACCACCCGTGACGGGCGCTTCACCCTCGACCGCGCCGAGTGCCTCGGGGCCTGCGAGCTGGCGCCGGTGTTGCAGGTGGACGCAGGGCGCTACGTGGCGAGGCTCGACGTGCCCCGTGCGCTTGAGCTCATAGGGCAGCTCAAGAGGGGCGAGGCCGATGGCTGAGTGGATAGAAGGGGGGCTGAAATCCCTGCTCGTCCTGGTGATGGTGCTGCAGCTGTCGCTGTTCCTGTTGTGGCTTGAGCGCAAGGGTAGCGCCCTGATACAGAACCGCGTGGGAGCCAACCGCGCCAACATCTTTGGCGGCTTGTTGCCCTTCAACCTCGGCATTCTCAACACCGCCGTCGCCGATCCGCTCAAGCTCTTCAGCAAGGAAGACTTCCGCCCCGAGTCGGCCGACCGCGTGGTGCACTCGGTGGCCCCGTTCATGGCGTTGTTTCCGGCCATGATAGCTTTTGCCGCCATACCTTTCGGCGACACGCTGACCATTGGCACGCGGGTGGTGAACCTGCAGGCCGTGAGTCTCGACGTGGGCCTGCTCTACATCCTGGCTACCGCTTCGATGGGTGTCTATGGCGTGGTGCTAGCCGGCTGGGCGTCCAACAACCGCTGGGCGCTGCTGGGCAGCGTGCGAGGTACAGCGCAGATGATCAGCTACGAGGTCGCCATGGGGCTGGCGCTCGTGAGCAGCGTGCTGTGGTGGGGGACGCTCGACCTGCAGGAAATAGCCCGCGCCCAGGGCGAACTCCTCTTCGGTTTTCTCCCCGCCTGGGGCGTGTTTACCCAGCCGCTGGCCTTCATCATCGTGCTCGTCGCGGGCATGGCCGAGACCAAGCGAGTACCCTTTGATCTTCCCGAGGCCGAGTCGGAGCTCATTGCTGGTTACTTCACCGAGTACTCCGGCGGTAAGCAGGCCGCCTTCATGCTGGCCGACTTTGCCGAGGTAGTGATGGTGGCCGGCCTGGTCACGGCCCTGTTTTTCGGCGGCTGGCAGGTACCGTGGCTCGGTAGCGCGGGCTGGAATTTTCCCGGCCTCGATCTCATCGCGGTCTCGCCGCTGGCGGTAACACTGATGCAGGTGACAGCCTTCACCTTCAAGGTCGTGTTTTTCTGCTGGCTGCAGTTTCTCGTGCGCTGGACCGTACCCCGCCTGCGCTGGGACCAGCTGATGAATCTCGGCTGGAAGGGCATGCTGCCGCTGGCGCTTGCCAACTTGCTGGTCACGGCCGTCATCGTCTTGTTCAAGGAGGGGCTCGTGTGAGCGAGCTGGTCTTCTACCTGCTGGCCGCCGCTACCGTGCTCTGCGCGCTGGGCGTGATAACCCGGCCCAACCCGGTGCACAGCGCGTTGTCCCTGGTGATGACGCTGTTCATGCTGGCGGTGTTTTACATATTCCTCGAGGCTCATCTCGTGGCCGCGCTGCAGATCATAGTTTACGCGGGCGCGGTGATGGTGTTGTTCCTGTTCGTCATCACTCTGCTCAACCTCAAGGGAGACCCCGACGAGCCTGCCCATCCCCTGCTGCGCATCGTTGCCTACGCGGTGGCCGCCACGCTGGCGGCGGGCGTGGCCGTTGTACTGATGGGCGACACCGGCGCTGTTTCAGGGGGAGCGGGCGCGGGCGCCGTGCTGGCCGAGGGCTTCGGTGGCACCCGGGTCCTGGCGCGGATGCTCTTTACAGACTACCTGGTGGCGTTTGAGCTGACCTCGATGCTGTTGCTGGTGGCGGTGGTGGGCGCGGTGGTCCTGGCCCAGCGCGAGCCGGTGGCTGAAGCCCCGTTGGCAGAAACCCCCTTGGCAGAAAACGGAGAGGACGCCTGACGTGGTCGGCCCTGCTCACTTCCTGGCCCTGAGCGCGGCGTTATTTTTTATCGGCGCGGCGGGCGTTGCCACGCGCCGCAATATTGTCGTCATCTTCATGTCGGTTGAGCTCATGCTCAACGCCGCCAACCTCGCCTTCGTGGCAGTGGCCCGCGGGCTGGGCACGATGGAAGGGCAGGTAATCGTGTTTTTCGTGATGACGCTGGCAGCTGCCGAGGCCGCCGTGGGCCTGGCCGTCATCCTGGCCATGTTCCGTAACCGGCAGACCGTGGACGCCGGGGAGATATCGTTACTCAAGTGGTAATAGCCGAACACTGGCTCAGGTGGATACCGCTGCTGCCGCTGTTGGGAGCAGTGCTGCACGTGGCGGTGGGCTACCGCGTGGGTCGCAGGGCCACCGGCGTGTTGGCCTGCTCGGTGGTGGGTGCGAGTTTCCTGCTGGCTTTGCGCGCCTTCTCGGCGCTGGTGTCGGCGCCCGAGGGCGCGGTGCTGGCCGACGACGTCTATCGCTGGATCGCGGTGGCGGGCTTCAACATCGACGTACGCTTTGTACTCGACTCGCTCAGCGTCGTGATGTGCCTGGTCATCACCGGCGTGGGCTTCCTGATCCACGTGTACTCCACCGGCTACATGGCCCACGACGACGACTACGCGAGATTCTTCGCTTACCTGAACCTGTTTACCTCGGCCATGCTGGTGCTGGTGATGGCCGACAACCTGGTGCTGATGTTCGTGGGTTGGGAAGGCGTGGGCCTGTGCAGTTACCTGCTGATCGGCTTCTGGTACACCGATACGGCCAAGGCGTCGGCTGGTAAGAAAGCCTTCGTGGTCAACCGCGTGGGCGACGCGGCTTTCGTGCTTGGCACCTTCCTGTTGTTCTGGGCGCTGGCACCGGGCGCTTCCGACCTGGGCGCTTCGTCGTTGAGGTTTGCCGATATCAACGCCGCTGCCCCCGGGCTTTCGCCCGGCCTCGTGACGGCCGCTGCCCTGCTGCTGTTCGTTGGTGCCACGGGCAAGTCGGCGCAGATACCGTTGTTTGTCTGGCTGCCCGACGCCATGGCCGGGCCCACTCCGGTGTCGGCTCTCATACACGCAGCCACCATGGTTACGGCCGGGGTGTACATGGTGGCGCGGCTGAACGGTCTGTTCGAGGCAGCGCCCGCGGCGATGACGGTGATCGCCTGGGTGGGTGCCATCACGGCCCTCATGGCCGCGACCGTGGGCGTGGTGCAGAACGATATCAAAAAAGTGTTGGCCTACTCGACCGTGAGCCAGCTGGGCTACATGTTCCTGGCCCTGGGCGTGGGTGCCTTCGGCGCGGCGGTGTTCCACGTCATGACCCACGCGTTCTTCAAGGGCTTGCTGTTTCTCGGCGCGGGCAGCGTCATCCACGCGCTGCACGAGGAACAGGACATCCGCAAGATGGGCGGGTTGAGGGCGAAGACGCCCGTGACCTGGGCCACTTTCGCCGTGGCCACCCTGGCCATCGCCGGTGTGCCCGGGCTGGCGGGTTTCTTTTCCAAGGACGCGATCCTTGCCGCGACCTTCGCCGGTGGTCACTACGGCTTGTGGTTGATCGGGCTTGCCGGCGCGGCGCTGACGGCGTTCTACATGACCCGCTTGCTGCGCCTGGTTTTCTTTGACTCCTTCCGCGGTGATCGCGAGCGCGGAGAGCAGGCCCACGAGAGCCCGCGGTCGATGACGGTTCCGCTCATCGTGCTGGCCGTATTGTCGGTTGGGGGTGGTTACCTGGGCGTGCCTCACGCGCTTGGCGGGCACGACGCGCTGGGTTCTTTCCTGGCCCCGTCGGTTTCGTCAGCCGCCCACGCCGCGCACTCGGTACACCTGTCGGTGGCCGTGGAGTGGTTACTCATGCTGGTGTCGACCACGGTGGTGCTGGGGTCGATGGGATTTGCGTGGAAGTTGTACTCGGCCGGCCCTGACGCCGACGTCGTCGTGCGCGGCGCGCTGGGCAGGGCCTGGCAGTGGATGGCCTCTGCGTGGCGCGTGGACGAGGCCTACGAGCGCCTGCTGGTGCGGCCCATAGGTCGCGGTGCGGGGTTCCTGTGGAAGTCGGTTGACGTGGGACTGATCGATCGCTTTGCCGACGGCGTGGCCATGGCGGTCGGCGTGCTGGCCGAAACCTGGCGCCGCTGGAACAGCGGCAGCGTGCAGCACTACGCCTTGAGCTTGCTGGCCGGCGCGCTGGCGCTGGTGGCGGCGGTGTTGCTGGGCGGGAGCGGCTGACCGATGGACCAGCAGCTGCTCAGCCTGTTGATAGCCGTGCCCGTTGTGGGTGCCGCGCTGGTGGCCCTGGCGGGCCCGGGCGCGGTGAGGAGCATGCGCGCGATTGCCCTGACCGCGTCGCTGGCTGTTTTTGCCGTGGCACTGCGCATCGCGGCGCTTTTTGATTCGAGTACCGGCGAGTTCCAGTTCACCGAGCAGGCTGCCTGGATACCGCAGATGGGCGTCACCTGGTCGCTGGGGCTCGACGGCATCTCGCTGTTGCTGGTGCTGCTCACGGTCTTCCTGACGCCGCTGGTGGTGCTCAACTCGGCCACCTCGATCAACAAGCGGCAGAAGGGCTACCTGGTGAACGTGCTGCTGCTCGAGTCGGCCATGCTGGGAACGCTCGTGGCCACCGACGTGCTGGTCTTCTACGTTTTCTGGGAGCTGATGCTGGTGCCCATGTTCCTGCTCATCGGCATCTGGGGAGGCCGGCGCAGGGTCTACGCGAGCATGAAGTTCGTGTTGTTCACGATGGTGGGCAGCCTGCCCATGCTGGTGGCGCTGGTCTGGCTGGGCCTGGCCCACGCGGGAGCCACCGGCGCTCCGAGCTACGCGATGACCGACCTCTACGATCTCGAGCTCACGCGCAGCGCCCAGGCCTGGTGCTTTGCAGCCATGGCCTTGTCGTTCGCCATCAAGGTTCCCATGTGGCCGCTGCACACCTGGCTGCCTGACGCTCACGTCGAGGCGCCCACCGGCGGCTCGGTGATACTGGCCGGCGTGCTTCTCAAGATGGGCACCTACGGATTTCTGCGCCTGGCCATGCCCATATGTCCCGACGTACTGGGGACCGCCATGCCGATTATCGGCGCGCTGGCGGTGGTGGGCATCATCTACGGCGCACTGGTTGCCATGGTGCAGCCGGACATGAAAAAACTGGTCGCCTACTCGTCGGTAAGTCACCTTGGTTTTGTCATGCTGGGCTTGTCTTCGCTCAACGTCGTGGGTGTAGAAGGCGCCGTATACCAGATGATCAGCCACGGCATCTCCACCGGGGCGCTGTTCCTGCTCGTGGGCGTTCTTTACGAGCGACGCCACACGCGCCTGATAGCCGACTTCGGCGGACTGTGGCGGCAGGTTCCACTCTACGCATTCTTTCTGCTCGTGGTCACGCTGTCGTCCATCGGCCTGCCGGGCCTCAACGGTTTCGTGGGCGAGTTCCTCATCCTGCTCGGTGCCTTCAAGGCCAGCCCCGTGCTGGCCATCCTCGCCAGCAGTGGCGTGGTGCTTGGAGCTGTTTACATGTTGTGGATGTTCCAGCGGGTGATGTTCGGCGAAATCGACAAGGCCGAGAATCGCGAGATCTCAGATCTCAACCGGCGCGAGCTTGTCATCCTGGTCCCGCTGCTGGCGCTTATCGTGTTGATGGGCGTGTACCCGCGGCCGTTCCTGAAGACCATGGAGGCCTCGGTAGAACTCACCCTTGAGCGAGCGGGCATCACGCCCGTGGAAACAGCGCGGGTGGAGGTGAGCAGGTGAATCCCTTGCCCCTCAATCTCTTGCCCCCCGGCGCAGACTACGCCGCCGTCATGCCGCTGCTGTGGGCCTTCGGTGCGGCGGTGCTGGTACTCATCGCCGAAATGTTCTGGCCCTACCAGTCGCGTCGTGGCGTGGGTTGGTTGACGATAGCGGCCCTCCTGGCGATAGCCGTGCTGGGCAGGGCGCCCATGGAGGCGGTTTACTTCGGACCGATAGCGCTCGACGCTTTCAGCGGCTGGTGCAACGGCTTGTTGTGCATCGTGGCGGCCTTGTCGGTGCTCATGTCGCTCGACACGCTGGAGGTCAACGGCGTGACCAGGGGAGAGTATTACCCTCTGCTGTTGTTCGCCGTGGCCGGCGGCATGGTGATGGCCGCTGCTACCGATCTCGTGGTGATGTTTCTCGGCCTGGAGACGATGTCGATCGCGGTCTACGTGCTCGCGGGTATGGCCAAGGCGCGCAGGCGATCGAACGAAGCCTCGCTCAAGTATTTTCTCCTGGGGGCCTTTGCCTCGGCCTTCATGCTCTACGGCATCGCCCTGCTTTACAGCCAGGCCGGCAGTACCGACCTCGCGGCGATGGCCGGACTCGCGGGCGAGGGCGGAACGTCGGCCGTCACCCGGCTCGGCGCGGCCCTGCTGCTGGTGGGCTTTGGTTTCAAGATAGCGGCGGTTCCCTTTCATCTCTGGGCTCCCGACGTGTACGAGGGTGCTCCCAGCCCGGTGACCGCCTTCATGGCCACCGTGGTCAAGGCTGCCGCCTTTGCCGCGCTGCTCAGGTCGGTGCTGCTGGCCATGCCCTGGGTCGCGGTCGAACTGCAGACCCCGCTGTGGGTGGCCGCCGCGGCCACGATGACCGTGGGCAACCTGGCCGCGCTCAGGCAACGCAGCCTCAAGCGCATGCTGGCCTTTTCGTCGGTGGCCCACACCGGTTACCTGGCGATGGCCGTGGTGGCGGGCACGAGCGAGGCCGCCGCGGCGCTGCTCTTCTATCTCGCCGCTTACGCCGCGATGAACCTGGGCGCCTTCGCGGTGATGATGTCGCTGGCCGACCGCGGTCGCCCGGCCGAAAATATTTCGGACCTCGCCGGCCTCGGAAGAGCACGCCCGCTTGCCGCCCTGGCCATGACGGTGTGCATGCTGTCGCTCACCGGGATTCCTCCCCTGGGTGGTTTCGTTGCCAAGGTGTCGCTGTTCAGCGCGGTGCTCGACGCTGGCTTTTATACCCTGGTGGTGGTGGCCGTGCTCAACAGTGTCTTGTCGGCGGCCTACTATCTCGGTGTTATTCGCGCAATGTATTTTGACGATGCCGATTCTGTGGCTGTCGGCGGCGCTTCGGCGGCCTCCCGGGTATTGCCTTCGCGGCCGGCGCTCACCGTCTCGGTCCTGCTGGCCGCGGGGGCGGTCGTTTTAATCGGCCTGTCGCCCTCACCCCTGTTGGGATCCAGCCTGCGCGCGCTGGCGGCAGTTGCCGGCTTCTGAAGCAGCGCCGTTCTGCGGTGGCCGGGCCCGGGGTCGGCTGCGGGCAGGTATCGGCACAGCAGCCATAAAAAAAGCCGGGCAACGCAGGGGGGTGCGCTACCCGGCTGTGGGCCAAGGGAAAAAAAAGGAGGAGAAAACCTTTACCCTTGCTGCTCAGCTTTGGCCGTCTTGTTCGCGGCTATCAGTACAGTTGACGGGCCCCAGCCGGGTTCATTCAATGTTGACGCCGGATAAGGAAACTTTTTTGCGCCGAGCGGCCAAAGCCACTGTTTTACTGGTCATCCTTGGGGGCATGGCCCCCCTGGCCAGCGCCGCTGGCCAATCGTCGGCCAGCGGGTCGGCAGCAGAGCTGCCCGAGCGGGTGGTGTCGCTGGTGCCGTCGGTGACCGAGACCCTGTTTGCGTTGGGGGCCGGCGACCTGGTGGTGGGCGTGTCCGACCAGTGCGACTACCCCGAGCGGGTGGCGGCCCTGCCGAGGGTGGGTGGTTTTCTCGCCCCGGTGATAGAGCGGGTGGTATCGCTGCGGCCCGACCTGGTGATCACTTCGCCCAGTCCTGGAAACCAATCGGGAGTCAACGCCATCAAGGCGGTGGGGATACGGGTGCTGGTTGTGCGCGACGCTACACTTGAACAGTTGAACGCGGCCATACTCGAGGTGGCCGTGGCCGTTGGCCGGTCGGACGAGGGCCGCAAGCTGGTGGACTCGATCGACGCTGAGCTCGAAGCAGTGCGCGCGCGCGTGGCCGGCCTGCCGCGGCCGCCGGTTGCGCTGGTCGTAGGCCACAGGCCGCTGGTTCTTGCCGGGCCGGCGGGTTACCTCGGCGAGTTGCTCAACATCGCTGGCGCTCGCAACGTGGCCGACGAGGCCGGCGGCGCGTGGCCGGTAGTCGATCCAGAATTCCTCGTGGCCTCGGCACCCGAGGTGTTGTTTGACGTAGGCATGGGCAGCGAAGCGTCCAGCGGTGATCCCCTGGTGAGGTGGAGCGGCTGGCCGGAGATGCCGGCGCTGCTAAAGCGACGTGTGCATGCGAGCGACGGCGACCTGTTGCTCAGGCCCGGCCCGCGCGTAGGCCGCGCGGCGCAATTGGTGGCCGATTACGTCCACCCCGCGCGGGCTGTACCGGCAGGCGAAGCCCCGGCGCCACGAGTGGGTGAGCGGCCGTGAACAGCGCCGCCAGGCTCACGGCCTCGCGCAGGCGCTGGGGCTTGGCCCTTTGCGCCGCGGTGGCGCTGGTCTGCGCGGTGGTGGCCCTGCTCGTGGGCAGCGTAGAGCTCGACCTGGGCGCGGTAATGGCGGGAGTGGGGCCCGACGACACGATTTTCTGGAAGCTCAGGCTGCCCCGGGTGGCGCTGGCGGCCATGGTGGGTGCCGGTCTCGCCGCCTCGGGGGCGGCCCTGCAACCGGCCCTGCGCAACCCCCTGGCCAGCCCTGACATCATAGGCGTGTCGGGCGGCGCGGCACTGGCGGCGGTGCTGGCACTGGCCTGGATGCCGGCCTGGGCCTCTACTGCGGGAGTGCCGCTGCTCGCTTTCGTGGGCGCCGGCGCGGCCGCTGCCTTCGTCTACCGTGCGTCGCTGGTCAACGGCCGCCTCGATCCCTACACGCAGATTCTAGTTGGCGTGATCTTCAACACCTTCTGCGCCTCGCTGATACTTCTGGTCAATGCCCTGGCCGATGCCTCGCGCACCCGCTCGATAGTGTTCTGGATGATGGGCGGAGTGTCGGTGCAGCCCTGGCCGGCGCTGGCGCTTGCGGGGTCGTTGTTTGCCGTGGGAATAGTCATGCTCATGGGGCAGGCGCGCGCGCTCAACCTCTCGGGGCTGGGCGACGACACGGCGGCGAGTCTTGGTTTTGACGCCGGCCGTTGCCGGGCCACCGTGTTTGCCGCTTCGGCCCTGGTGGTGGGGGCGTCGGTGGCCTTGACCGGCGTGATCACCTTCGTGGGCCTGGTGGTTCCCCACCTCATGCGCCGCTTGCTCGGCAGCGACAATCGCCTGTTGTTGCCCGCCTCGGTACTGGGAGGTGCCGCTTTCCTGGTGGCCTCGGACACGATTGCCCGCTGGGCGCTGGCTCCTGTCGAACTGCCGGTGGGGGCCATAACGGCGATGACCGGTGGCCCGTTTTTTCTTTACCTGCTCAGGCGCCACGGCCGGGCGCGGGCGGAGGACGGACCGTGAGCCACGCTTCGGACGGCAGCCAGGCGCCGCTCACGCTCACTGGGGTCAACTACGCCTATCCTTCGGGAGGCGACGGCGGCGGACGGGTGTACGAACTGTCGCTGCAGGTCGAGAGGGGCGGGATGCTGGCCGTGGTGGGGCCCAACGGCTCGGGCAAGACCACCTTGCTGCGCCTGGCTGCGGGCCTGCTGCTGCCCGACAGTGGCCAGGTGAACTGCTGCGGAAGCAGCACCAGCGTGGCTTCGCGAGGGGATCTGGCCCGCAAGGTGGCGCTGGTAGGCCAGCAGCCTGCGCTGGGTTTTCCTTACTCGGTCATCGAGGTGGTGCTCATGGGGCGCGCGCCCTACCTGGAGGGGCTGTCGCTGGAGAGCGAAGAAGACCTGGCGGTGGCCCACGACGCCATGCGGGCCACGGGCACTGACCACCTGGGCGGGCGTGTTTTTGATTCGCTGTCGAGCGGCGAGCGGCAGCGCGTTTCGGTGGCCCGGGCGCTGGCGCAGCAGCCCGAGCTGTTGTTGCTCGACGAGCCCGGCGCCTTTCTCGACATACGCGAGCAGACCCGGCTCTACGACCTGCTCGAGGAACTCAACGGGTCGCGCGGCACGGCCGTGGTCTCGGTACTGCACGATCTCAACCTGGCCGCGTTGTACTTTCCGACGGTTGCCCTGCTCAACAAGGGCCGCCTGCACGCGGTCGGGGCACCGGCCGAAGTACTCAGCTACGCGACCGTCCGCGAGGTTTTTCGCACCGACGTTTACGTGGCTATCAACGATCTTACGGGGCAACTCAACGTGCTGCCGATCAAGGGGGGGGCAGGCAATAATGAGTAGAAGTATTGCTTAACTCTATTGGGCCTTAGCACGCCCGTTGCTTAACTGACGCGGTTTGACAACCGATGGGGAGGGCGGTACTGCTTTTGCGATAACCCCCGCATATTTCCATGCTTTTTGACTACGCTAACATCCTTGTCTTTGTCGCCCTGGGGCTGTTTCTGCCCGCCATGATGATGGGGCTGGGCGCGTTGCTGCGCCCTCACAATCCTGAGAAGCAGAAGCTGACCACCTACGAGTGCGGCGAAGAGGTCAGCGGCAACTCGTGGATCAACTTCAACATCCGTTTTTACCTCGTCGCGCTCATCTTCATCGTCTTCGACGTCGAGGTCGCTTTCATATACCCGGTGGTCACTGTCTTCAGGGACTGGGTCGCCGACGGGCGGGGCCTGTTCGCCCTGGTCGAGATACTGATCTTCGTTTCCATACTGCTTGCCGGCCTGGTCTACGTGTGGACCAAGGGAGACCTGGTCTGGTTGAAGAGTGTCGTCACCCAGGGCGACGAGCCCGAGCCGACATTGCCCGGAGGTAGCCGCCATGTCGCTGATTAACTCCGCGCCCGAGATGGTGCTGACATCGACCGTTGACCAGGTATTGAACTGGACACGCAAGAGTTCGCTCTGGTACATGCTGTTCGGACTGGCCTGCTGCGCCATCGAAATGATGCACACCGGCGGCCCGCGAGCCGACCTCGACCGCTTCGGAATGGCCCCCCGCGCCACGCCGCGGGTGTCAGACCTGATGATCATAGCCGGCACCCTGACCTTGAAGATGGCCCTGCGCACGAGGGTGCTCTACGAGCAGATGCCCGACCCCAAGTACGTGGTGTCGATGGGCAGCTGTTCGAACTGCGGAGGACTTTTTCAGTACGCCTACTCGGTGTGCGACGGCGTCGACAAGGTCATACCGGTGGACGTGTACGTGCCCGGTTGCCCGCCGCGGCCCGAGGCCCTGACCGAGGGCCTGATCATGCTGCAGAAGAAGATCATGCAGGAAAAGTGGATCACCCGTTCCTCGGACACGCCCCGTCTTGCTGGGCCTGTAGGCGAAAGGGCCTGAAGTGGACTCGACCGGGATTCACGCTGCCCTGCGCGGGCGTTTCGACACCGCGGTAGGCGAACTGGCCCCGGGGCCCTTCGAAGCCTCGATCGAAGTAGACGCTTCGGTCATCGAGGCGGTGTGTACTTTTCTTCGCGACGAAGAGGGCCTCGAGTTCGACAATCTCAGCAACCTGAGCGGCGCCGACTACCCCGATCTCGAGCGCATACAGGCCGTGTACTCGCTTTTTTCGTACAAGCAGCGGCACTCGATCACGCTCAGGGTCAACGCCGACCGTGCCGCCCCGGTGATCCCCACGGTAGAAGCCGTGTGGCCGGCAGCCAACTGGCTCGAGCGCGAAATCTTTGACCTGCTCGGTGTCGAGTTCAGCGGACACTGCGACCTTCGCCGTATCCTGCTGCCCGAGGACTGGGTGGGTTACCCGCTGCGCAAGGACTACGAAGAGCAACCCGACTACCACGGAATATCCACGGTGCGTGAGAGCCTGCTCACCATGAAGAGGGACTGAAGCAGGTGTCGGTAGAACTCGAAGTACACGACTCCCTGGGACTGCCCACCGAGGAGATGACGCTCAACATGGGGCCGCAGCACCCCAGCACCCACGGCGTCCTGCGTTTTATCGTCAAGGCCGATGGCGAGGTCATGCGCCGCGCCATACCTGACATCGGTTACCTGCACCGCAGCATCGAGAAGATAGCCGAGAAGGTGGGCTGGCATGGCTTCATGCCTTACACCGACCGCGTGGATTACGTGGCGGCGATGGCCTGTAACCAGGGCTGGGCCATGGCGGCCGAGCAGCTGGCGGACATCGAGGTGCCGAGGCGTGGCGAGTACTGCCGCGTGATCGCAGCCGAGCTCAGCCGTATCTGCAGCCACCTGCTAGGGGTCGGCGCCATGGGCATGGACATGGGCGCGATAACCCCGTTTACCCACGCCATACGCGAGCGCGAAATGATCATGGACCTCATCGAGGAGCTGTGCGGCGCGCGCCTGACCTTTAATTACATGCGCATCGGTGGCGTGGCCTGGGACCTTCCGCACGGTTTCGTCGAGAAGGTGAGCCACTACCTGGATCACCTCGAGCCGGTCATCGAAGAGTTCAACCAGCTGCTGGGTTTCAACAGGATTTACGTCAAGCGACTTGCCGACGTGGCCACGGTCGACGCCGACATGGCCATTGCCTGGGGCCTGGTCGGGCCCAACCTCAGGGGGTCGGGCGTGGACTTCGACGTGCGCCGCGATCTCCCCTACAGCGTTTACGAAGATTTTGACTTCGATGTGCCCCTGGGCAGCGGCGAGATGGGAAGCACCGGCGACTGCTGGGACCGTTACATAGTGCGCATGCGAGAGATGGTGGAGTCCATACGCATTCTTCGACAGGCGCTCGCGGGTATTCCCGAGGGGCCCGTGATCGCCAGGGTTCCGCGCAACTTCAAGCCGCCCGTGGGCGACGTGCACGTCAAGATAGAAGCCCCGCGTGGTGAGCAGAGTTGGTACGTGTCGAGCGACGGCAGCGAGTACCCGCACCGGGTGCACATACGCACGGGGTCTTTCACGGCCATGGGCATAATTGACCGCTTGAGCCACGGACTGATGATCGCCGATCTCGTGGCGGTGATAGCCAGCATGGACATAGTGGCTCCGGAAGTTGACCGCTGATGCAGGCGTTTCTCGACACCTTGCTCGGCGACGCCACCGGACTGGAACGGCAGCTGGGCTATCTCGCGGGCATGGCGGTGTTCGGCTCGGTGGTGGTCTTTGGTTTCGTGCTGCCCTTTGCCGGCATCGTGACCTGGGCCGAGCGTCGTATCTGGGCGCGCATACAGTCGCGTGTCGGGCCCAACAGGGTGGGGCCCTTCGGCTTCCTGCAGTGGCTGGCCGACGGCGTTAAAAATATTCTCAAGGAGGACATCATTCCCACGGTGGCCGATCGACCGCTGTTCAGGTTTGCGCCCTACGTGGTGATGGTGGGCTTTGTTGCCGCCTTCGTCTGCGTGCCGTTTTCCGGTGACCTCATCATCGCCGATCTCAATATCGGCATTCTCTATGTCACGGCGGTCACCTCGCTGGTGGTCGTGGGCATACTCATGGCCGGCTGGTCGTCGAACAACAGGTGGTCGCTGCTGGGCGGCATAAGGGCCGCGACACAGATCATCAGCTACGAGATTCCCGCGGGCCTGGCGATTTTTCCGGCCGTGTTGCTGTCGGGAACGCTTTCGATGCAGGGCATCATCGGCGAGCAGGGCGCCGCGCCGTGGCAGTGGCACATGTTCCACAGCCCCTTCGCGTTGCTGGGCTTCGGGCTGTTTTTTACGGCCGCGCTGGCCGAGGGCAACCGCACCCCGTTTGACCTGCCCGAGGCCGAGTCCGAACTCGTGGCGGGTTTTGCCACCGAGTACAGCGGCATGCGATCCACGCTGTTCTTCATGGCCGAGTGGGGCAATCTCTACGTCATAGGCGCGCTGGTCACTACGCTCTACATGGGTGGCTGGCAGGTGCCGCAGTTCACTTACAACCCGGTGCTGATGAACCTCGCCCAGGTGGGCGTTTTCCTGGGCAAGTCTCTCGCCTGCGTGTTTTTCATGATCTGGCTCAGGGCCACGCTGCCGCGCGTGCGCGTCGACCAGCTCATGGCCCTGTGCTGGAAGTACATGGTGCCGCTGGCGATGCTGTCCGTGTTAGGTACGGCCACGCTGATGGTGGCAGTGCCCCAGGGCAGCCACACCCTGCGCATGGCTACCTTTGCCGTGGTGGTGGGCGTTGTGATCCGCTTTGCCTTCAAGGTCCGTTTTCATCTCAAGCGTGCACGCGCGCTTGATTACTCCAGCCTCTCATCGGGCGCGTCCCAGGGCCTGTCGTCATGAGCGCGGTAACAAGCTGGCTGCAGGACGTAACGACATCGTGCTCCACCGTTTTCGAGGGGCTGTCGATCACTTTCTCGCATTTCTTTCGCAAGCCTTACACGGTGGAGTATCCCGACCGCATGGAGACGCGCGTGCAGGATACGCTGCCGTTTCGCTACCGCGGCATGCTCGAAGTCGATCTTGAGATCTGCACGGGTTGCCTGGCCTGCGAGCGCGCCTGTCCTATCGAGTGCATCGTCATCGACGCGACCAAGGACAAGGCCACGCGGCAGTTGATTCTCAATCGCTTCGATATTGATCTTGCCAAGTGCATGTACTGCGGGCTGTGCTCCGAGCCCTGTCCCACGGGATCGATACATCACACCCGCGAGTTCGAGGGCTCTGATTATTCTCTCGAGAGTATGATGCGGCGTTACGTAAAGTTTCCGGTGGCGGCGTACAAGCCCAAGAAAACTGGCGAGGATGATCCCGAAATCATGCCGGTGCTCGAACGGGGCATGCGCTACCTCGACGAGTTTGCGCAGCCGGCGGCCAAGCCTGCTTCGGGTACCACGTCGTCTTCGGTCACCACCGATCCCGGGTCGGGGACAGGGGAGGCTTCCTGATGCAGGGGCCGGATCTTTCAGTCGCAGCTTTTCTACTGCTATCGGCGCTCGCGTTGGGCGGCGGCGGCGGCGTGATCTTTTCAGGCAACATCGTCTACTCGGCGCTGTCGCTGATGGTCTCGTTTCTCGGTGTTGCCGGCCTCTACGTGATGCTCGAAGCCGACTTCGTGGCCGGCGTGCAGGTGCTCGTCTACGTGGGCGGCGTGCTCGTGCTGACGCTGTTTGCCGTCATGCTCACGCACCGTATCGAGGATATCAAGGTTTCTAACCGCGGTGTCGGCAAGCTGCCGGGCATGGCGGCGGCGCTTGCGATGTTTGCCGGTCTTATCGCGGCGCTGGAAGTGGCGCCGTGGAAGCTGCCCGCCGAGGGAGTGGCACACGAGGCCTTTGCCTCCACCCAGTCAATCGGCAATGCGCTGCTCGGACGCTACGTTCTACCCTTCGAGGTGGCATCCATCGTTCTCTTATCGGTGCTGGTGGGCGCGGTCGTGCTGTCGCGCAAGGAAATAGCCGAACCGGGGGGGCGCGACGATGCCTGAAGCGCTGGGACTGCAGCACTTCCTGCTGGTGGGAGCCGCCCTGTTCTGCATGGGCCTGTACTGCGTGCTCACGCGGCGCAACGCCATCGGCATACTCATGGGTGTTGAGCTGGTGCTCAACGCAGCCAACGTAAACTACATAGCGTTTTCACGCTTCGGCGTGGGTGGTGTTGACGGGCAGGTATTCTCGATTTTTGTCATCATGCTGGCCGCCGCCGAGGCCGCCATAGGACTGGCCATCGTGCTCGGCATCTACCGCCGCTCGGGGTCTATCGACGTCTCGCAGATGACGTCGCTCAGGGGATAGGCAGAGCATGGTTGATCCCCATCACGCGGCCGAGGTGGCCGTACACAGCAGCCAATTGCTGCGGTGGATTCCCTTCATCCCGCTGCTGGGCGCGGCGGTAAACTTCCTGCTGGGCACGCGCATACAGTCCCGCGCGGGACGCGGCGGGGTGGCGGCGGTCGCCATCGGCTCGTCGCTGGCCAGCTTTGTCCTGGTGGTGATCAGCTTCTTCAGCCTGCTTGCCTTCGAC
Organism: Candidatus Binatota bacterium; assembly: GCA_012960245.1. Lineage (NCBI taxonomy): Bacteria > Candidatus Binatota > Candidatus Binatota bacterium. The sequence goes on from DUBO01000025.1 coordinate 99,775, forward strand.
GAACATTCCCGCCTGGTCATCGACACGGTCGCCCCGTGGGTACACATCGGCTCGTTGAACGTCGACATCGGCTTTCAGTTCGACCCCCTGTCGGCCGTCATGACGCTGGTCATTACCGGCATCGGCAGCCTGATTCACATTTACAGTTACGGCTACATGGACGAGGAGCCGGCCGCGTGGAGGTTCTTCGCGCTGCTCAACCTGTTCATGTTTGCCATGCTCACGCTGGTGCTCGGTGACAGCCTGCTGCTGATGTTCGTGGGCTGGGAGGGCGTTGGGCTGTGCTCCTGGGCCCTGATTGGTTTCTGGCACCAGGACCACGTCAACACCACGGCCGGCAACAAGGCATTCATAGTCAACCGCATCGGCGACTTCGGCTTCCTGCTGGGAGTATTCCTGCTGTTCTGGAGCCTCGACTCCGCGGGCCAGGCCTCGATGGTGTTCCGCGAGCTGCCGGCGTTGGTCGGTGGCCTGGACGGCATGGCGCTGTGGGGCGTACCGGTAGTGACGCTTATAACCCTCTTCCTGTTCGTGGGTGCCACGGGCAAGTCGGCGCAGATACCGTTGTTCGTGTGGTTGCCCGACGCCATGGCCGGGCCCACGCCGGTGTCGGCCCTCATCCACGCGGCCACCATGGTGACCGCGGGCGTGTACATGATAGGCCGCATGAGTTTTCTGTTTGCCATGGCGCCCGCGACCCTCGAGGTCGTGGCCATCATAGCGGCGGCCACCGCGTTCTTTGCCGCGACCATCGGCATAGCCCAGAACGACATCAAGAAGGTGCTGGCCTATTCTACCGTGAGCCAGCTGGGCTACATGTTCATAGCCATGGGCGTCGGCGCCTGGGCGGCGGGCATCTTTCACCTCGTGACGCACGCGTTTTTCAAGGCCTGCCTGTTCCTCGGCGCGGGCAGCGTGATCCACGCGATGCACCACGAGCAGGACATGCGCAAGATGGGTGGCCTGCGCCACTACATGCCGCGCACCTTCTGGACTTTTCTTATCGCCGCCGTTGCGATCGCGGGCGTACCGGGTACCGCCGGTTTCTTTTCCAAGGATGAGATCCTGTGGAACGCTTACCTGCACAGCCCGGCGCTTTGGGTCATGGGTTTCTTGAGCGCGGGCATTACCGCGTTTTACATGTTCCGGCTGGTCTTCATGACGTTTTACGGCGAGTGCCGGGCCGATGAGCACACCCGTGAGCACCTGCACGAGTCCTCGGGCTGGATGACCTGGCCGCTGATCATACTGGCGGTGGGTTCGCTGTTTGCCGGTTTCCTGGGCGTGCCGGCGGCGCTGGGTGGCAGCAATGCCTTTGCCCATTTTCTTGAGCCGGTGGTCGGGCACATGGAGCACAGCGGGCACCACTCGCTGGCGCTTGAGTACGGGTTGATGGCCGCCTCGGTGGGCATAGCCGGTCTGGGCATACTGCTGGCCTGGCTCATCTACGTGAAAAAAGTTTTCAGCGCCGAGTCGCTGGCGCGCATCGGCGGCGGCTGGCCGCACCGCGTGTTTCTCAACAAGTACTACGTTGACGAGCTCTACGGCGCGACTGTCCTCAGGGGTACGATGGGCCTGTCGACGCTGTTTGCCTGGTTTGACCGCACGGTGGTCGACGGGGTGGTAAACGGCAGCGCGTACGTCACGCGTATAGGAGCGACCTTGAGTGGCGCTTTTGATTCTCGTGTGGTTGACGGCCTGGTCAACCTCACGGCGGACGCCATCCACGCCTTTGGCGGCGTGGTGCGGCGCGTACAAACCGGCAGCCTCAATACTTATCTTTACGTCATCGTCGTGGTGGTGGCGGCCGTGTTGTTTGCAGGTACGTGGAACTAGTTCGGGCGAACAGTAGTTTACAGCGAGTAGTAATTCGGAGCGAGACGAGATGGATCACATCCTCACATACATGACCTTCATACCGTTGGCCGGCATGGCCTTCATCCTGTGCATGCCGGGCGGTGCAACCAAGGCCATCAGGCTTACGGCGCTGGGCTTCACCATACCGCCGCTGCTGATGGCCCTGTGGCTGTTCGCGAATTTTGATCGCTCTACCGAGGCGATGCAGTTCATGGAACGCGCGCAGTGGATACCGTCGTTCAACATCCAGTACATCATGGGTGTCGATGGCTTGTCGGTGACCATGATACTGCTCACGGCGCTGCTCTGTCCGATCTGCATTCTTGCTTCCTGGAACATCGAAAAGGGCGTGAAGGGTTACTTCGCGCTCTTCCTGCTTCTGGACGCCGGAATGACCGGCGTATTCTGCGCGCTGGACTTCTTCCTGTTCTATATTTTCTGGGAAGTGATGCTGCTGCCCATGTATTTTCTCATCGGCATCTGGGGTGGTGCGCGGCGCGAGTACGCGGCGATCAAGTTTTTCTTGTACACGCTGGCCGGCTCGGTCTTGATGATGATCGCCATGCTGGCGCTGTACTTCTACAACGAGCCCCACACCTTCGACATGCTGGTCCTGATGGACAACGCGGGTACCTACTCGCGGACCTTCCAGACATGGACCTGGCTGGCGCTGTTCATCGGCTTCGCTATCAAGATCCCCGCCTTCCCGTTTCACACCTGGCTGCCCGACGCCCACGTGGAAGCGCCCACCGCCATATCGGTCATCCTGGCGGGCGTGCTGCTGAAGATGGGCACTTACGGGATCCTGCGCTTCTGCTACCCGATGCTACCCCTGGCGACCCAGGACATGGCGTTCTGGGCACTGGCGGCACTCGGTACCTGGAACATCGTTTACGGCGCACTGTGCGCGATGGCCCAGACCGACATGAAGAAGCTCGTGGCCTATTCATCTATTTCGCACATGGGCTACGTCATGCTGGGCATGGCCACCATGACCGTGCAGGGCATCAACGGCGCGGTGCTGCAGATGTTCAACCACGGCACCATCACCGCCATGCTCTTTCTGCTGGTCGGTGTCGTTTATGACCGTGCCCACCATCGCCGCATCGACGGTTTTGGCGGACTGGCATCGGTGATGCCGGTGTACACGGGCATCATGGTGATCGCGTTTTTTGCTGCCATGGGACTGCCCGGCCTGTCGGCCTTTATCTCCGAGGTGCTGGTGCTGCTCGGCGCGTGGCAGTACAGCCCGGGACTGGCCATCGTGGCGGCCAGCGCCGTGGTGCTCACGGCAGGCTACATGCTGTGGATGCTGCAGCGGGTGTGGCTGGGGCCGGTCAACGAGGAGTACGCGTCGATGCCGGATGTCAACGCGCGCGAAATCCTCATGCTGGCGCCGCTGGCTGTTATTGTCATCGTGCTGGGCGTGTACCCGCACGCGGTACTTGACCTGATCAACACCTCGCTCACCGCCATCAACAACACCGTTCTTTCGGCCGTGCCCCCGCTGGCGTCGCTGCCGCTGGACGTGCTTCCCTGACGGCTGGTCGCGGAACTGGATATAGCAAGACGGAATAGAATCGCATGAACCTGAACAACATACAGAGCCTGCCGTTCAGCCTGCCCGAGGCCCTGCTGGCCGTGGGAGTAGTGGGCTTGTTCCTGCTCGAGCTGGTCGTCAAGCGCAAGGCCGTGCTCGGAGAGCTGGCCCTGGTCATAACCGCGGCAGCGACCTGTCTCGTGGCCATGCAGTCGGGCGGACAGGAAGGCCTGTTGTTTGGCGGCATGGTCGCCCTCGACGGTTTCTCGATTTTCTTCAAGTTACTGCTGGGATTGGCCGGCTTCGGGGCCGTCTGGATGTCGCTGGGTTCCGACGAAATGCGCGACGAACACCCGGGCGAGTACTACGCGCTGCTGCTCTCGGTGACGCTGGGCATGTTTTACATGGCCTCGGCCACCAACATGCTCATGGCTTACCTCGCGCTGGAGTTCGTGAGCCAGGTGTCTTACGTGCTCACCGGTTTTATCCGTGGCAGCCGCCGCGGGGCCGAGGCCGCGCTGAAGTACCTCGTCTACGGCGGTGTAGCGTCGGGCGCGATGCTGTACGGCATGAGCCTCATTTACGGCCTCACGGGCTCGCTCGACTACGCGGCCATCTCGCAGGTCATGGCCGGCCTGGGCAGCGGCGGTGTCGATGGAGCTGTCGTAGCGGGAGCGCAACCAGTGATCTACCTCGCGTTGGTGCTGGTGCTCGCGGGCGTGGGCTACAAGATAGCCATGGTGCCTTTTCACATGTGGAGCCCCGACGTTTACGAGGGCGCGCCGCTGCCGGTCACCGCCCTGTTGTCGGTGGGCTCAAAGGCCGCCGGCTTCGCGATGATGATCCGCTTTTTCTACCCGGCAGTGTCGGCTTACGACGGCGACGGCAACTGGCTCGCCGCCGCTGGCGTGGACTGGCAGTCGCTGCTGGTCGTGGCCTCGATGGTGACAATGACCCTGGGCAACGTCGCGGCCTTGAGGCAGGACAACATAAAGCGCCTGCTCGCCTACTCATCGATCGCCCATGCCGGCTACATGTTGATGGGCTTCGTGGTGATGGCCGACGACGGCTTGCGAGCCATGATGTTCTACATGGTGGTGTACTACATCATGAACCTGGGTGCCTTCACCGTGTTGCTCATGGTGCTCAACCAATCAGGGCGCGAAGATATCGAAGGCTTCAAGGGACTGGCCTGGCGTGGTGGAGCGCTACCCGCGGCGGCCATGCTCATCTTCCTGTTGTCGTTGGCTGGCCTGCCTCCCTTCGCGGGGTTCATCGGTAAGTTCTACCTGTTTGCCGCCATCATCCGCCAGGAGATGTGGGTGCTCGCCGTCGTGGGCGGACTCAACTCGGTGGTGTCGCTGTACTACTACGCGCGCATCGTGCGCAGCATGTACCTCGACCAACCAGCCGAAGGCGCGCCCGAGTTCGTGGCCGACAGGCACAACGGCATGCTGGTGGGCGTGCTGGCAGTTGCCACGCTGGTGTTCGGCGTGTGGTGGCGGCCGGTGGTTGCCCTGGCCGATCGCTCGCTGAGTTTCTTTACCGGCTGACGCGTATGCTTCCGGGCGAGCTCCTTCAGGGGAGCGGCGCGGGCGAGACCTCGTAGGGCAGCGCGTCGGGCAGCTTCTCCACCACCAGTGCCAGTATGGACTTGCTGTCGGTGATGCGGCCCTTTACGCGCAGCCGCTGGTCAACGGCCAGCTCATCGGCCCTGCTGCCCACGAACTGGGTATTCTTGCCGATACGCACGCTGTGGGCCCGGTCGAGCACCAGGCTTTTGAGGTCGGGCTGCACGGAAGTAACCAGCCCCCTGAGCACGACTGACTGGTTGGCCAGTCGGGCCCGCAGCGGCTCAACCAGGCGTATGCTGGTGGCCACGGCCGAGCCGGACGAGGGCGCACCGGCCAGGGTTACGCGTACCAACAGCCCGTTAGCCGGACTGCCGCCCGCGCCGCTTACGATCGCCGAAGAGTAGTCGATCTCAAGGCCGCGCACGCGGAAAGTCTGTGCCCCAACGTTGAGCAGGCGCAGCGTGCCAGCGGTCGACAGTTCGGTAGAAGCGCTGGGCCGCCTGGCTATGCGCGTCACCCTTATCATGCCGCCGGCGTCGACCAGCCCGCTCACTTCTACGTCGAGTCCGCTTGACCCGGACGACAGCGTGAAGCCTACCAGCCGGCTTTCCTTGTCGAGCAGCAGGGTGTCGCCCAGCACCTGCAGCGCGGCGCTATCGAGGTCTACGTTTTCGATCGTGCCGGTGAGAAGGCTGTTGTAATCCACCACCGTTGCGGTGCCTGCATCGCCGGCCTCGTTGAGCTCGCCTTCGACGGCCAGGACCATGCCGGGTTCCAGGGCTGCCGTGGTTGCGGGCTCGCCGTTGACGGTCACCACGGCGGTCGAGCTGTCAAAGCAGACCTGGTCCACGAGCAGGTCGTCGCAGCTCGGTTCATCACCCATGGGGCCCCAGACCAGCCCGCTGCCGCCAACGCCACCGCCGAAATCAAAGCTAGATCCCTCGCAGCCGGCCATGCTGAGCAGCGCCGTCGCCAGCAGGGCAGCCAGCAACCCGGGCAGCAAAGCGCCCCCGCGGTCCGCCAGGCGATTGGGCAAAGGTCGTGCTTGCATGGCCGTTTGGTGTTTCATGATGGCTCCTCTTCGTCTTTCGCAGTGTCGGCTGTCGTCTCTTCGGGCAGTTCTTCTTCGTAGTAGTACACGCCCAGGCTGGCCCGCATGCGTCCGCGGCCTTCCACCCCCGGGCTCGCGTCGCGGTCGCGCGCTGACATCCAGTGGTCGAGTTCCTCGAGCAGCGTCTGCGCGCGCTCGGCGGCCAGGTTCCTGAGCTCGCCGTCGGGGTCGATGGGCATGTTGTCGTAGCTGACCTTGCGCTGAAAAAACAGGTCGTCGGCGTCGCACTGCATGTTGTGATCGATGGTCGACACGAGGTCGGCCACGTCCATGCCCAGGATGGCCAGCTTGTCGGCGTCGCCGCCGCCCGGCACGTAGGCGCGTGCGAGCAGGCGAACGTTTCCTTTTCCGTCAGCCTCGACCGCGCCTATCCTCCGCAGCTCATCGAGCAGTGCGCGCACGGGAACGTCGCCGCTGTAGATCTTCACGAGCTGGGAGAACGATAGCTGCTCGTCGCCTTCGAGCGGCAGCAGCGCGGGATCGCCCAGCTCGTTGGCGAAGCGCTGGTCGCGAACCCAGCCGCTTATAACCCGCGCGGCGCGGTTGTAACGGTCCGAGGCTCCCTGGTCGTCGGGATCGGGCAGGGAGCTCACCCGAGAAACCTCTTTGCGCGACAGCCCGGTAAGTATCGACACCCGCGAGGTGGTCTGCTTGCGTCCCTCTATGGCAAACTCGTCGCGGGCCGTGTCCACGTAAACCCGCTTGGCCAGGTCGGCAAAGGCGCCGTAGGGCATCCCCTTGCGCAGCAGCAGCCGCACCAGCGGCTTGAGCAGTCGCAGCATGGCCGCCGAAAGGGGGCCCCCCGATATTTTGTCGTTTTGTGGGCTCATGTTCCCAATTTTTGAGCATAGCCTGAAAGCCAGTATTTCCAAGGACTTTCTACACAGGTTCACGATTTCGTGAAGTTCGCGCTTGACTGTAGCTACCTATTGGGAATATTATCCCAAATAAGGGCGGTTACAGCAAGAGCTTAATTTACCCCGTATGGGGGGTAACCGTCTCTACCCCTACGGAAAGGAGAGGAAAAATGGAGAAAATGAACCAACTCAAGCAACTTCGCGGTGTTTGCGGCGCGGCGCTTCTGCTGTTCCTGGCCACTTCGGTCGGCCCGGCGGTGGCGCCGGCCTCGGCTGCCGTGGCCGCTACCTCGGCCGAGCAACTGTGCTCGCCCCACGACAGCGAGCTCTGCGAGCTTCGCTGCGCCGGGCATCAGCGCGAGTGTTACCAGGCCTGCAATAAGCGCCGGCGCATGTGCCTGGAAAACGCGTGGAACCAGGCCCGCGTGTGTAAGGCCAGGTGCGGGCAACTCGACTCGCGCTCAAGTCAGACCGAGTGCCGCCGGCGCTGCGTCAGCGAAGTCCTCGCCAAGGCGAAAAAACGCTGCCGCGTCGGGCAGCCGGTTTGCCGGCGACTTTGCGGCCCCGAGAGCTGTGACGATCTGTGTAACGACCATCTCCCCCGGTTGCAGCACGATTCGCAGTCCGGGGCCGCAGCTTCGGGAGATCTAGCTCCCGAGGGGCTGGGCCCGGTTACGGTTGAGCCGGTTGATTATTGCGACCCTACCGGCGACAGGGAATGCAGGGCGGATTGCGCAAAGGGAATGCGGCGCTGCTTGTCGGCGGTCAAGCATCGCGGCCGGCAGTGCCTGCAAGGTTGCCGTGGGCTTGATGGTGAGGAGCGGGTGACCTGCGCGCGGGACTGCTCTGTTGCAGCCCGCAAGGGACTTAAGCGTTGCCGGGTTCGCTTCGGTGGATGTATAGACCGCTGCGCTGACTGACTGAGTGACGGGTCCCGGAAGGCGGCAACCGGGGCCCGTCGCTGCGTTGCTTATGCACAAAGCTGACACGTTGCGTTGCCAGCGTTGCAACCAGGTGAAACAACGTTGCTACGGGGTCCGTGAGGGGAGTGAAGGAGTGGCTGGCTGCCTGCGGTGACGCGGGGCGGACCCTTTTCAGCTTCCCTGGGCGCTACACGCCAGGGGCGCTTTTATCCTGGTCGCCGGCACTCTCGGCTACTACCTGTCGCCAGCGCAGCGGCACGAGCAGCTGGTCGAGGTAGCCTGGCGGAAAATCCGGCATGGCCTCTATGCCTATGCCGACGGGCGGTTCGCGGTCAGCCGGCAGAAATCGGGTGCCGAACAACACGTCCCAGACTATGAGGTTGGCGCCGTAGTTGCTGTTGGCCTCTTCGACCGTGGGCGAGTGGTGCCAGCGGTGCAGTTCGGCCATGGCGAATATCCAGTTGAGCGGTCCCAGTCGCAGACGCACGTTGGCGTGTTGAAACATTCCGTGGATGGAGGTGAACACCGCGAACAGCACTATCACCTCCTCGCCGGCTCCCAACGCCACCAGCGGCAGGTACCAGGCGACGAACAGCAGCATGAAGTCCACCGGGTGAAAACGCCCCGCGTTGAGCCAGTACAGCCGCCGGGCGCTGTGGTGCACCGAGTGAAAGCGCCAGAGAAACTCGCGCTCGTGTTCGGAGCGGTGCACCCAGTACTGCCCGAACTCACCGACGACCAGTGCCAGCGCTAGTTGCGCCCAGGTGTTCCAGTGCTGCGGCCAGGGGCCGGTGATGTTCGTGGCCAAAGCAATCCAGGCGGCCAGCGCCGCGCCGGCGGTGAGCAGGGCGGGCTTGCTCAGCTCGGGCAGCAGGTTGCCCGAGATCATGGCGTGACCAAAATCGGTGGCGATGTCGCCGCGCGCACGGTTCCATTCGGCGTGCAGGGGAACAACGCGTTCGAGTATGGCAATAGCGAGGGCGGCGCCCAGCTGCACCGCCGCGAGCACGAGCACCAGCGACCAGCCAGCGGCCAGCGCGTGGTCGGTCGCCAGCAGGCCGGTCGTCATGACGACCGGAAAAACCAGCCAGGCCGTGGGCCCATGCGCCTTGTGCTGCTGGTCGTGCATGGATTTAGACGCTCACCAGTTTCTCGGCCTCTTCGGCCAGCAGGTCGAGGCGTTGCTGCAGTTGCTGCCTGCTGGGAGCCAGCGTTTCGCTGTCGCGGGCGTGGCCGGGCACCAAGATGGGCTCGGCGCTCACCGTCACCACGCGACCCGACAAGTGGGGCAGCGCCAGCTTCATCCATGTACTGTCGAGCACGGTAATCCTGTCACCCCAGCTGCGTACCGCCAGCAGCGGAAGACCACTTATAGCCGCCAGGTGTAACGAACCCCAGCGGGCCTCGTGCGACGGCCCGCGTGAGCCGTCGGCCATGATAACCACCGACTTGTTTTCGGCCACCGCGCGCCGGGCCAGCTCCTCGACCGCAGCCGTGCCGCGCTCGCGCCTCGAGCCGGCAACGCAGTCGATACCGAAGCGCTGCAGCAGGTAGGCGCCCAGCGTGCCAACGCGGTTGTGGCCTACCATGAAGAGCAGGGGCCAGCCGCGCTGGGTATGGCGAAAGAGCGAAAACATCGTCAGGAACACGTCCTGGTGCCAGGCGGTGACGATGCAGGGTCGGCCCTCGCGGATGTAATCAAAGAGCGGGCCGTGTTCTTCGAAACGCCCGCGGCGGTGCAGCACGGCCACCCAGGCCCGGATGAAGGCGTTCACGAGCGGATACAGCAGGCGTTGCACGTCGGACAAGCGGCTGCGCAGCCGCCGTACCCGCGCCGATTTCCACCAACCACTCATTTCACAAAAAGGGGAGGCGCCGGATACTCCCCTTAGGGAGGCCTTCAGGAGATGGCAATTTTGAGTACGCCGTCATCGTGAGCGCGGAAGGTGTCGTAGCTTGCCACTATGTCGTCGAGACTGTGCTCGTGGGTTAGCAGTGGTTCGAGGTCTACCTCGCCCGACTCTATTATGCCCAGCAGGTGCTCGAGTCGCTCGCGTCCGGCCGGGCACAGCGTGGTGACTATGTTTCGGTGAATGAAGTTTCCGTCGGTGGGCACGGTCAGCTCTTCGATGCCTCCGTACACACCCACCGAGCTTATGGTGCCGCCCATGCGCGTGGAGGCCAGGCAGTTGCCGAAGGTGACCTGCTTGCCCAGGGCTTCGACCGCCACGTGGGCGCCCACCCCGCCGGTGGCTTCGAGGATCGACTCAACGGCAGTACCGGGGTCAAAGACCTCGTCGGCGCCCAGTTGTCGCGACATGGCCACGCGTTCGGGAATCGACTCCACGGTGATGATGCGGCCTGCCTTGTAGTACTTGGCGGCAGCCGTCACGCAGAGTCCCACCGGGCCCTGGGCAAAGATGGCCACCGTCTTGCCTTCCACGTCGCCCGCGCGCTCGATGGCGCCGAAGCCGGTGCTCATGATGTCGGCGGCAAAGATAGCCTGCCGGTCGCTCATGCCGTCGGGGATGATTGCCATGCTCTGGTCTGCCCCGTTGGCCATGTAGGCTTCGCCCTGGCAGCCGAACAGCAGGTTCATCGGCGCGCCGAAGGTCTGGCACACGTTGAGGTTGCCGTCTACGCACTGCTCGCAGCTGCCACAGCTCGACAGGCAGCAGGTCACCACGCGGTCGCCGGGTTTGAAGCGGTCGACACCGTCACCCACGGCCTCGATGACGCCTACCGCCTCGTGGCCCATAGGCATGCCGGCGGGTACATCGTCGATGTCGTCAACGATGTGTATGTCCGACCCGCAGATGGTGGACAGGGTCATTTTTACCAGGGCCTGGCCCGGCTCGGGGTCGCCCAGTTCGTAGTCGCTGAGCGCCACGGCGCCCTTGTCGGTTTTTACGCATCCTTTGACTTTCGGCATACTGCCAAACTAGGCTGCGTAGGTGGTTGAGGGAAGACCGCTGGACGCAGCAGGCAAAATGGTGTTTAGTCAACGATAACAAGAGAGTACCGTACCCCTGCGGAGCCCCGGCAAGTGACCGGGCAGCATTCGGGCAATAGACGGGCAAGACACAAAGCGAAAGCAGCCGGGCGGGACCCGGCATGGACAAGCGTGGACCACGGCAGACCGGCGCAAAAAAAAGCGTCGCCGGGCCACCAGAACAGGGGGGATGACCCCCATTGATAGCGGAAGGCCGATAGCGGGCCGGCCGCAGGCGCAGTGAAAGCGACTGCGCGGGAGAAAAGACAATGGAAAATGCCGTAAGGCGGCCCGGTAGCGGGCCTCGTATCGCAGTTGCTCAGTTTTCGCCGGTTCTCGGCGACCTCAAGGCCAACCTCGAAACTCACAAAAAACTTATTGCCCAAGCCCTGGAACAGGGTGTCGACATACTGGTGTTCCCCGAGCTCAGCCTGACCGGCTATCGGCTCAAGGACACAGTGCCCGACGTTGCCCTTGAGCGCACGAGCGAGACCATGACCGAACTCGCCGAGCTGTCCAAGGACATTTCGCTGGTGGTGGGCCTGGTCGAGGAAACCCGCGACCACTGTTTCTATAACGCGAGCGTGTTTTTCGAAGCGGGCCGCGTGCTCAGCGTGCATCGCAAAGTGTACCTGCCCACCTACGGCATGTTTGACGAGCAGCGCTACTTTGCGCGCGGCCAGCGCATACAGGCGTTCAACAGTCGCCACGGCCGCATCGCGCTGCTCATCTGCGAAGACATGCTTCATCCCAGCGCGGCCATGGTGGCAGGGCTCGACGGCGCGTCGATCGTAATCGTACCCTCGGCCAGTCCGGTGGTGGGAGTCAACGCTGGCGCGAAGAGCATTGTCGGGACCGCCGGCAAGAAGGCCGCGAAATCCGAAGACAGCAACGGGCAAGGGCCGTCAGACGACAGTGCGGTCAAGCCCGACGCGGGTCAGAACGGCCAGCACTGGGAAAACTGGAATCGTGCCATGGCCCGCAACCTGGGCCTTTACGTGGTGCACGCCAACCGCTGCGGCAACGAGGACGGCCACGTTTACTGGGGCGGTTCGTCGATCATCGACCCCTCGGGCGCGATCATAACAAGGGCTGCCCTTTTCGAAGACGATCTCATCTCGGCGCCACTGGGCGAAGACTCGGTACGGCGCCGCAGGTTGAAGAACCCCCTGCTCAGGGACGAGGACATGGATCTTGTCATCAACGAGTACTCGAGACTGCGCGAACGCCCGGTCTTAAAGCCTGCACACGCGGGCCGCGACGCCGGGCGTCGTGACGACCGACGCGATGACCGACGTGAAGGCGGCGGCGGTGGATTTAAACGTGACGACCGACGCGAGGGCGGTGGTGGATTCCGACGTGACGACCGACGCGAGGGCGGTGGTGGATTCCGTCGTGACGACCGACGCGAAGGCGGTGGCGGTGGATTCCGACGTGACGACCGACGCGAAGGCGGCGGCGGTGGATTCAAACGTGATGACCGACGCGAGGGCGGCGGCGGTGGATTCAAACGTGACGACCGGCGCGAAGGCGGCGGCGGTGGATTCAAACGTGACGACCGGCGCGAAGGCGGCGGCGGTGGATTCCGACGTGATGACCGCGGTAGCTCTGATCGCCGATCTTTCGGTGGCAACGACAGGCGTGGCGGTGCGGGCGGAGGCGGAGGATACAACCGAGACGATCGCCGCGATGACCGTGGCGGCTACAACAAGGGCGGCCAGGACCGCGGGGGCTACAACAAGGGCAGCTACAACAAGGGTGGCCAGGAAGGCAGGTCCTTTGGCGGCAACGACAGGCGCCCGGGTGCGGGCGGGGGCGGTGGATACCGTCGCGACGACCGCCGTGACGACCGCCGTGATGACCGTGGCGGCTACAACAAGGGAGGCCAGGACCGTGGCGGCTACAACAAGGGTGGCCAGGATCGCAGGTCTTTCGGTGGCAACGACAGGCGCCCGGGACCGGGCGGGGGCGGTGGATTCCGCCGCGACGACCGCCGCGACGACCGCCGCGACGACCGGCGTGACGACCGCCGTGATAACCGCACTGTCGGGCCGCGCTCCTCTGGTCGGGACGATCGCGGCAAGCAAGGCGGTGGCGCTCCGAGCAGTGGCGGGCCGCGATCCTTTGGTCGCGAAGATCGCGGCGAACGGCGCGGCTGGAACGATCGCGACGACAATCGCGGCAAGTCGGCTCACTCGGGCAAAGCCCAGGGTGGCAACTCCCGCGAGGACGATTCGCGTCCCGACGGCAGTCGCCAGGCCCCGGAAAAACGCAGTAACCCCCGAGCGCTGAGCACCGACAAGTTGTTTGCCAAGGGCGGTGAGGATGAAAGCTGAGCAGGCCCCTGCTCCAGCCGGCACTACACCGGTCTTTCCTGCTCTTGACTGCCCGTTGGTGGAGAAGGTGCTGGTCAGCTTCGTCCGCAACGAGGTTCGACGGGTGGGCCTCGACAGCGTGGTGCTGGGCCTGAGCGGCGGTATCGACTCGGCCGTGTCGGCCGCACTCGCGGTGCGCGCCCTTGGCAACGACAAGGTGCTGGGCGTGATGATGCCCTACAGCAGCTCGAGCGAAGCCAGCCGTGCCGACGCGCTGGCCGTGGCCGAGGCCACCGGCATGAAGACCACCGAGCTGGACATCAGCGCGCAGGTCGACGCCTACTTTGAGCGTGTGCCCGACGCCTCGCGCCTGCGTAGAGGCAACAAGATGGCCCGCGAACGCATGACCGTGCTCTACGATCTTTCGGCCGACCGCGGGGCGCTGGTGCTGGGCACCTCCAACAAGACCGAGCTGCTGCTGGGCTACGGTACGCTGCACGGCGACATGGCCTCGGCCATCAACCCCATCGGCGATCTTTACAAGACCCAGGTCTGGGCGCTCGCGGCTCACCTGCAGATACCCGCCGAGGTAATAGACAAGCCGCCCACCGCCGACCTCTGGGAAGGGCAGACCGACGAGCAGGAGCTCGGCTTCGGCTACCGCGAGGTCGACGCGTTGCTCTACCGCATGGTCGACGAACGCGCGTCGGCCGAGGAACTGCTCGCCGACGGTTTTGACGCCGAGTTCGTGGAGCGCGTGCGCGGCATGGTGCAGGGCTCGCAGTTCAAGCGCCGCCTGCCGGTGATAGCCAAGGTGTCCGAGCGCACCATCGACTCGGATTTTCGTTACGCGCGCGACTGGGGCAGCTGACCGCCTTGGCTGGCAGGGGCAAAGACAAGCAGGGCGATCCCGGGCGCCTGTACGTACTGGCCACGCCGCTTGGCAATCTCGGCGACCTGTCACCTCGCGCAATGGAGATCCTCGCTTCGGTCAAAACCGTGGCCTGCGAGGACACCCGCGTCAGCCGCCGTCTGCTCGAGCTCGCGGGTTCAAACGCGGGCTTGTTGAGCTGCCACGATCACAACGAGCGCCGTGCCTCCGCTGGCATAGTTGCCCGCCTTAAGCGGGGCGACGACGTGGCCCTGCTCAGCGACGCGGGTACGCCCTGCATAAGTGACCCCGGCTACAGGGTGGTGTGCGCGGTTGCGGACGCCGGCCTGGAGGTCATCACCGTTCCCGGTCCCTCGGCCGTTACTGCGCTGTTGTCGGTGTCGGGCCTACCCACCGACAGGTTTTCTTTCGAAGGTTTCCTTCCGTCCAGCGGCTCGGCCCGCAGGCGGGTGTTTGAGCGGCTGGCCGACGCGGGTGGTACGGCGGTGTTCTACGAGTCGCCCCGGCGCGTGCTGGCGCTGCTCGACGATCTGGCCGGGCAGTTCGACGACCCCCCGGTGGCCGTCGGCCGCGAGCTTACGAAGCTCTACGAACAGGTGCTCCGGGGCGCGGCGAGCGAGGTGGCCGCCGCATTGCGCGAACAGGGGCCGCGAGGAGAGTTCACGGTGGCGGTGGCGCTGCCGCCAGCCGAAAAGGGCATGGCCGCGAGTGAGCTGCGCGCGGAATTAGCGCGCCTGCTCGACGCCGGCCTGAGCCGCCGCGACACGGCCATCGCGCTCAAGTCGCGCGGCGTATCGCGCAGCGAGGTCTACCGCGTGGCCGATGAGTTGGCCGACGAGTCGGCCGACGACTGAACGGGCGGCCGCTCAGCCTGTCTTTTCCTGTCAGTCTAACGCCGGCAGTGCCTCGCCGGCAAAGAAACGCCGCGGGTTCTCGTCGAGCATCATCGAGATGTGGTCGTCGGTGGCGCCGCCGTCCTTGAGCATGGGCACTATACGTTCGATGAAATGGGTCGGCGTCCACACCTCGAGCATGGCGGCCACCGCCTCGGGGTCGGGTATGGGGCTGCCGCCCCAGCACCACACCGAGTCGTGCGAGATGACCACCCTCGAAGCGCAGCC
>DUBO01000026.1:0-595 GCA_012960245.1 Candidatus Binatota bacterium
CGCCCAGGCAGGCACCCGCCGTGCAGGTGTCGCTCGTGGTACAGGCGTCGCCGTCGTCGCAGCTGGCCGTGTTATCAGTGCTCACGCAGCCCGAAGCCGAATCACAGCTGTCGTCGGTGCAGCCGTTGACATCGTCGCAATCGGGGGCCGTGCCGCCCAGGCAGGCACCCGCCGTGCAGGTGTCGCTCGTGGTGCAGGCATCGCCGTCGTCGCAGCTGGCCGTGTTGTCAGTGCTCACGCAGCCCGAGGCCGAGTCACAGCTGTCGTCGGTGCAGCCGTTGGTGTCGTCACAGTCGGGGGCCGTGCCGCCCAGGCAGGCACCCGCCGTGCAGGTGTCGCTCGTGGTACAGGCGTCGCCGTCATCGCAGCTGGTCATGTTATCAGCGTTGATGCAGCCCGAGGCCGAGTTACAGCTGTCGTCGGTGCAACCATTGCTATCGTCGCAATCGGGGGCCGCGCCGCCCAGGCAGGCACCCAAGGCGCAGGTGTCGCTCGTGGTACAGGCATCGCCGTCATTGCAGCTGGCCGTGTTGTCAGTGCTCACGCAGCCCGAGGCCGAGTCACAGCTGTCGTCGGTGCAGCCGTTGGTGTCGTC
>DUBO01000026.1:646-23735 GCA_012960245.1 Candidatus Binatota bacterium
CGTCGTCGCAACTGGTCGTGTTATCAGTGCTCACGCAGCCCGAAGCCGAATCACAGCTGTCGTCGGTGCAGCCATTGATGTCGTCGCAGTCAGGAGCTTCTCCGCCCAGGCAGGCACCCGCCGTGCAGGTATCGCTGGTGGTGCAGGCATCGCCGTCATTACAGCTGGTCGTGTTATCAGTGCTTACGCAGCCCGAGGCCGAGTCACAGCTGTCGTCGGTGCAGCCGTTGGCATCGTCGCAGTTGCCGTCGTTGACAGCATTGACGATGACGTCGTTTAGCTCGTCGCAGGAGTCATCGGTGCAGGCTACGCCGTCGTCGATCATCGGGTCGGCGTTGTCCATGCAGCCCATCGAGGCATCGCAGCTCTCAACGCCCGTGCAGTACAGGCCATCGTCACAGCTGCCGTCGTTCGCGGCGTTAACGATTACGTCAGCGGCTTCGTCGCATGAGTCATCGGTGCAGGCTACGCCGTCGTCCATCATCGGGTCGGCGTTGTCCATGCAGCCCATCGAGGCATCGCAGGTCTCAACGCCCGTGCAGTACAGGCCGTCGTCACAGCTGCCGTCGTTGACGGCGTTGACGATTACGTCAGCGACTTCGTCGCATGAGTCATCCGTGCAGGCTACGCCGTCGTCGATCATCGGGTCGGCGTTGTCCTGGCAGCCCATCGAGGCATCGCAGCTCTCAACGCCCGTGCAGTACAGGCCGTCATCGCAGCTGCCGTCGTTGACGGCGTTGACGATGACATCGGCAGCCTCGTCGCAGGAGTCATCCGTGCAGGCTACGCCGTCGTCGATCATCGGGTCGGCGTTGTCCTGGCAGCCCATCGAGGCATCGCAGCTCTCAACACCCGTGCAGTACAGCCCGTCATCGCAGTTGCCGTCGTTGACCGCGTTGACAATCACGTCGTTATCTTCGTCGCATGAGTCATCGGTGCAGGTTACGCCGTCGTCGATCATCGGGTCGGCGTTGTCCATGCAGCCCATCGAGGCATCGCAGGTCTCAACGCCAGTGCAGTACAGGCCGTCGTCACAGCTGCCGTCGTTGACGGCGTTGACGATGACATCGCCAGCCTCGTCGCAAGAGTCATCCGTGCAGGCTACGCCATCGTCGATCACCGGGTCGGCGTTGTCCTGGCAGCCCATGGTCGCGTGGCAGGTCTCTACGCCCGTGCAATACAGGCCGTCGTCGCAGCTGCCGTCGTTCGCGGCGTTAACGATTACGTCAGCAGCCTCGTCGCAGGAGTCATCCGTGCAGGCTACGCCGTCGTCGATCATCGGGTCAGCGTTGTCCTGGCAGCCCATCGAGGCATCGCAGGTCTCAACGCCCGTGCAGTACAGCCCGTCATCACAGTTGCCGTCGTTGACAGCATTGACGATGACGTCGTTTAGCTCGTCGCAGGAGTCATCGGTGCAGGCTACGCCGTCGTCGGCCAGCGGGTCGGAGTTGTCCACGCAGCCGAGAACGGTGTCGCAACTCTCTACACCGGTACAGTAGAGTTCGTCATCGCACACCGGGGCCACCCCGCCCACGCAAGCGCCGGCCGAGCAGGTGTCCGCCGTGGTGCAGGCGTTGGCATCATCGCAGGAAGCCGCGTTGTTGGCATTAATGCAGCCCGTCGCCGAATCGCACGTGTCGTCGGTGCAACCGTTGGCGTCATCGCAGTCGGGAGCCGCGCCACCCACGCAGGCGCTGGCGGCACAGGTATCCGTGGTCGTGCACGCGTCGCCGTCGTCGCATGCAGCAACGTTGGGCGCGTTCACACAGCCGGCAAGCGAATTACAGAAATCGTCGGTGCAGCCGTTGGCATCACCGCACTCCAGGCGCGGTCCGCCAACACAGGCCCCGGCCATGCAGGTATCGATAGTCGTGCAGGCGTCGCTGTCGTCGCAGGAAACCGAGTTGTCGACATTGGCGCAACCCGTGGCTGCGTCGCAGCTGTCGGTAGTGCAGAGGTTGCCGTCTTCGCAATCAGACAGCGAGGTGTCCACGCCGGCACAGGATCCCGCGGCGCAAACGTCGCCTGTCGTGCAGGCGTTGCCGTCGTTGCAGACCACCTCGTTGTTGGCCAGCTCGCAACCCGTAGCCGCATCGCAGCTGTTGTCGGTGCAGCCGTTGCCGTCGTCGCAGAAAGCATCGTCGATGCTATTTACCAGCGAGTCGGTGGCCTCGTCGCAGCTATCCACCGTGCAGGCCACGCCATCGTCGGGGTCCGGGTCGGCGTTGTCCTGGCAGTCGGCCACGGCATCGCAGGTCTCAACGCCCGTGCAGTACAGCCCATCATCGCAGTTGCCGTCGTTGACAGCGTTTACAATCACGTCGTTGATTTCGTCGCAGCTGTCGTCCGTGCAAGCCACATCGTCGTTGGCCACCGGATCAGCGTTGTCCTGGCAGTCCAGGCTTGCGTCGCAGGTCTCAACTCCGGTGCAGAACTGCCCGTCGTCGCAGAAAGAGTCGTCGGTTATATTGACCAGCGAGTCGGTCGACTCGTCGCAGCTATCCACAGTGCAGGCCACGCCGTCGTTGGGATCGGGATTAGCGTTATCCTGGCAGCCCAGCAACTGGTCACAGCTCTCGACACCGGTGCAGAACTGGCCGTCGTCGCAGAAAGCGTCGTTGACCGCGTTGACAATTACATCAGCAGCCTCGTCGCAGGAGTCATCCGTGCAGGCTACGCCGTCGTCGATCATCGGGTCGGCGTTGTCCACGCAGCCGTGGCTTGCGTCGCAGGTCTCGACACCGGTGCAGAACTCGCCATCGTCGCAGAAAACGTCATCGACCGCGTTGACAATCACATCGTTGATCTCGTCGCAGCTATCCGCCGTGCAGGCTACGCCGTCGTCAGCCAGCGGGTCTGCGTTGTCCACGCAGCCGAGAATCGTGTCACAGCTCTCGACACCGGTGCAGAACTGGCCGTCGTCGCATACCGGCGCTACTCCACCCACGCAGGCTCCAGCCGCGCAGGTGTCTGCCGTGGTGCAAGCATCAGAGTCGTCACAAGACACGATGTTGTTGCTGTGAGTACAGGCGTGGGTGACGGTATCGCAGGCGTCGTCGGTACAGCCGTTGAGATCGTCGCAGAGCTCTGCGACCGGGAAATTACTGCTGTCGGCAACGCATCCCTCATCGAGAAGGACAGCGGTCACACCCTGGGCGTTGTTAACCGAGGCATCGCCTTCGAGCCGAAAGGAGGCGAGGCGCACGCCGCGACTGCTGATAACGAGCCTGGAGGGCGAAAGCGGGGCGACCTCGTCGAAACGAATCGACCACAGCACCCAGACCAGGTCCTGGGACGCTCCAAGCAAATCCCCGCTGACAGGGTCGAGGTTCTCCTGGGCTACTATCTGAACGTTGTTGGCATCAAAGACGATGGTCTCCGTGGGGGTGATAAAGGTAGCCTCGAAACCGTCAAGTCCGACCTCGTCGCCAGCGCAGATCAGCGGCGGAGAGCATGAAGGATCCTCGCCCAGGCCGATGCCCGGAAGCGGCGCACCCTGGCCATCGACGAGCCCCTGGCCAGTAGAATCTGTCAGCTGGTCGCCAAAGGATCCGTGCACGTTGGTAAAAAGATCGCGTGGCACGTTGGCCATGACTATATCAAAACGCGGCAGGGCAGCACTGCCCACGTTCCCGAACAAGATCGGCAGGGCGGCAACATCGGTGGCGTCGCCGAGGTATTTCTCAACGGGTCCCAATACCGGGTCGAGACAGGGAGCTACACACTGAAGAGAAGGAGTGACCTGCTCACAGCCCACCGCCACTACCTCACCGGGCACGCACTGGCCCCCGAGGCAGGTATCACCAACCGTGCAGAGGTCGCCATCGTTGCAGGCGCCGGCGACCGGGGAGTGCGAGCACTGTCCAAAGGCAGGGATGCAGTTGTCGAAGGTGCAGGGGTTGCCGTCGCTGCATTCAAACGCACAGGTAGTCGAGCAGCAATCGCCGTTGGCGGCGTTGCCGTCATCGCACTGTTCGCCTGGGTCGAGACTGCCGTTTCCGCAGTTGGCCGGAACGGGAAGACCGGGTACCAGGGAAGCAGTCAGCGCCCCGTCAAGCGGGTTGGCAACAGTAACGTCGAGGGCGTTGTTAACGGCCGAGTCTCCCACGAGGTCGAACTCGGCGAGTACCGTGCCGCCCTGTCGTACGACCAGGTGAGAAGGTGAAAGGGGAGCAACGTCGCCGAAGCGAATAGACCACAGCACCCAGACCCTGTCCTGCCTGGCGCCGGTAAGGACTACACCCTCGGCGTCGAATACTTCCTGGGCCACGATCTGCACGTTGTTGCGGTCAAAAACTACATCGCCGGAGGCGGTCGTGAAGGTGGCGCTGAAACCGTCAGCGCCGACCTCGTCACCCGGGCATATGGATCCCGTTCCGCAACCGGGAAACTCACCCAGTCCTGCACCGTCCTGGCCAGTGGGGTTGCCGGCGGCATCGGTCAAGGCGTCACCTAGCTGGCCGAAAGCGTTAGTGAACAGGGCGCGGGAGACGTCGGTAATGACTATATCGATGCGGGGCACAGCCGGTGTGCTGACGTTCTCGGCCACGACGGTGAGGCCGACCAGGTCACCAGCATCGCCCAGGTAGGCTTCTATGGCACCAGCCACGGGGTCAACGCAGGGGGCTGTACACTGGGCTCCCGACGTGGCCGGTAAAGTCAGAGAAGCAATAAAAATTAAAATCCCCGCGACACAGGTTGCCCTGCATCGCGCTGTGGTAGTAGCGCGGTGATACATCTGGTTGCCCCCGTAGTGGACCCTCAACAGGGCCGCCTATTGACCACGGCACGGAGACCACAGGGCTGTCAACAGGGCCTTCCCCCCCGGTCGAGGGAATACTTGGGGCTATCAAAGGCGGTCCGCACGGGGTGCGAAACAACAGCTTCCACGCCCTCCCCCATCTTTGTCGTTTGCCGTGCAACCCGCCTTGCGCCCACGCGCAAAAGCCCGCCACAGTTGGGGGTGAACGCTCGGAAATTCAGCGCCCGGGAGTAATGCGGAAGGACTGTCGGCCGAGCAGCAATATGCCCGCCTCGACCCTGTCTCCCACAGCGAGGTAGTCGAGTTCATCCCGGTGCCGGAGCATTGAAGCCAACGCGGCACGGCGAACCGGCCAGGTCCACGTGGCCAGGGCCCCGAACAGGTACCCTACACGACGGACCAGGCCCGGAGCCTGAAACGCAACGCCGGCCGGCGTGCCGGTGAGCACCACGCTGCCCGCGGGCAGCACGTAGGTGTTCCAGCCCTGCCTGCGCGCCGGAACCGCGAGCTGAAACTTACGTCGCTCGCCACCAAGCGTAGCCGGGGCTATCGCAAGGTGCCCATCCCGGGCTACCCGCCTCGACAGGGCACGCAGTATGGCCGCCGGCGGATTTTTCATCAGGCCGGTGTCGGACGACTGCGCGCAACGAACACCGCCCTCCTCGGTGACCTGGGTAAACATGTGGAGGCCGTGCGGCTCCCCGTTACCGGGCCACAGCGGCAACTCGGCTCCGTGCACCATCCATGGACCCACCACTAAAAACCCGGGGCTAGCCTTGGCATCCCCCGCCCCTCGCCTTCCGTGCAGCACGAGCGGAGCACGATCGGTCATGTCGCTGGCTGTGAACCAGGCAAGTTGTTTTTCGAGCAGCCCCGCGGCAGGAATTTTCCCCAGGTCCAGCTCCTCGAGCAATACGAAACCCAGCTCGACCTCGTAGTCCAGCAACGCGTCGCGTCCCGGGTGTGCGAGGTCGGAGTAAGCCGAGGTTGGTGCGACCGGCTTGGCAAAAAGAAACATCTCGCCGCCACCTGCTTCTTGCGCGTGCGCGGCGTAATTGAGACCGGCGCCCAGCACCACGACACGCTCGTGGAGCAGGTCGGCAACCGAAATGTTGACCACCGGCTCGACCACTGTTTGCAGGCGCTGGGGGTTGAGCTCTTCGACAAATTCGGGGTCAATCGCGTCCCGGCCCTCGCCCAGCCATTCCGCCCACACGTCGGCGGCTCGGCCGAAACCGTCGGCCGCGTGAAAAGATTCGAGCGTGACCACGCCTTCGAGGCCATCGGCAGACAGGTTGTATACAAGCAGGGGAACGCCATCGCGGCTGTCGAGTACCAGTCCAAAACAGGGACCACCCTGGCAGGAGTGATCGCGGCTACGATAGCTGAGTATGCGCGGTGGGGCGGCCTGTTGGCCAGCAGCGAAAAGCTCGCAGTCCGCCGCCCGGGCGTCGTTGACCAGCGCAAGCGGTGCCGCCGCGAGCAGCAACGACAAGGTCAGCGACGAAAGTCGCCTGGGCAGAAAGCTCATGGAACTATTTGGCGCCCTTCGCGCCTCTCGGTCAAGAGCGCGCTGCGGACAGCAAACGAGAAGAGATCAGATCCAACCCTGCTTGACCAACAGCACGGCGGCCTGCACCCGGTTGCTCACTCCTATCTTGCGAAAGATGCGCTTGAGTTCCGACTTCACTGTTTCAGCCGAGACGCTGAGCAATGACGCGATCTCGGTATTGCTCAAGCCCTCGCAGACCAGTGACAGTACTTTCTTCTCACGCACCGTGAGATTGGGTGGCTCCAGCCTCGGATCGTAGGCAAAGGCCTCGCCGGTCGCCGCGGGCTGCTGGTAAGCATGCGAGCTGGCTGTCGCGGTCGCTAATGATTTCATTTCCATATTAAACGTCTCCTCGGGCTAATTGCCTCGAGGACTGGCCTCTCCCCCACCGACGTCATCCCGTGCTACCTGAATAGCGCAAGCTCGGGGCCAACGTCGACCCCCTTTCTACATCAAACGGACAGCTGCCCCTGCAAGGACGGCTGTTCGCCGGGCTGGTCGATGCCCCGTTGAAACCTTTTTACACAACTACGTCCACGACTCTGCGCGTCATACCAGTTTAAATAACTAACAGTTTCAGTCGTGGCTCTACCCTGCAGCAGTTGCACGAACCCACGGTAACTGGAGAATCGCTGTCGATGACAACTATCCCGCAGCCCGAAGCAGAACAGTTAAGCAACCCTGACAACGATAAAGCCCCCGGCGAGCACGCGACAGGCGGCGTTGCCGGCAAACTGCTGTGGGTAGACCTCTCGGAAAAACGCAGCTGGGAAGAAGTGGTGCCCCCCGAGGTATCGCGGGCCTTCCTCGGAGGCTACGGACTGGGAGCCTGGGCGCTGTACCGCAACCTCGAGCCGGGCACCGACCCGCTGTCGGCCGACAACATCTTCGGCATAGTGGCGGGCACTCTCACGGGCTACGGCACACCGTTTTCCGGCCGCAGCCAGATCGTGTCGCGTAGCCCCTTGACGGGCACCTGGGCCGACTCTAACTCGGGCGGCGCAATAGCAGGCCAGCTCAAGCGCTGCGGCTACGACGGCTTGTTTGTGCGCGGCTGCGCCGAGCAACCCACCGCGCTGATCATTCGCGACGGCAAGGTCAGCTTTGAAGACGCCACTGACCTGTGGGGGCTTACCACCTTTGAGGCCACCGACCGCCTGGCCGAGCGCCTGGACCGCGAGAAGACGGGTTTCTCGGTTATAGGACCGGCCGGTGAAAAACAGTCGCTCATCGCCGCGGTCATCAACGACCGCTACCACGCCTGGGGGCGGCAGGGTTTCGGCGCCATCCTCGGCTCCAAGAAACTCAAGGCCATAGCCGTGCAGGGAAGCGGGCAGGTGCCGCTGGCCCACCCCGCCGCTTTCAAGGCCTTGTGCGAAGAGATCAACCTGCCCTACCGCGAGGCCCACAGCCTGCTCGTGCGCTTCATGGCCTACGTGATGAAAACCAACCGCTTCATGGGTTTCCTCTACCGCATGATAACCAAGCTGGGGCTGAAGCTGCCCGTGGGTGGAAACCAGGCGCCGATGATACGCACCTGGCGTAAAATGGGTACCACCTCGGCGGTTTCGGTGTCGACCGAAAACGGCGACGCGCCGGTTAAGAACTGGACCGGTGCCGGCAGCAAGGACTTTCCGCTCTCGACCAAGGCCTACAAGGTGAGCGATGAGGCCGTGCAGCGTTACCTCGATCGCTCGCTTTCCTGCGGCGACTGCCCACTGGTGTGCAAGGGCGTAGTGTCGGTCAAGAACGGCAACTACAAGACCGACCAGGTGCGGCGACCAGACTACGAAACCCTGTGTGGATTCGGCGCCAACATGCTCAACGACAACCTCGAATCGGTCGTCATGTGCCACCACATCTGCAACAACTACGGCATGGACGCCGTGTCGGCCGCCGCCACCCTCGGCATGGTGGCCGAGCTCTACGAGAAGGGCGTTCTCACTATCGACGACCTCGACGGCATCGACCTGAAGTGGGGCAACGCCGAAGCCATCGTAGAGATGACCCGCCGCATGGCCACGCGCGAGGGCTGCGGCGACCTGTTTGCCGACGGCTGCGCCAAGGCCGCCGAGCGCCTGGGCAACGACGCCGCCCGCGAGGCAGCCGTGCACGTGCACGGCCAGGAACCGGCCTACCACGACCCCAAGTTCTCGATGTCAATGGGTACCGGCTACGTGTCCGACCCCACGCCGGGGCGTCACACGACGGGCAACGCGAGCTGGAACGAATCCTTCGGCATGAAGCTGCCGCTGCCCGACGCGAAGCCGGCCACCATAGAAGCCGCCACCGTGGGCCTGCGCAGTTACGAGGGCAAGGGCGAAGCCCAGCGCATCTGGAGCAACCACCACCAGGCGCTCAACGGTTCGGGCTTGTGCATGTTCTCCCTGCTGACCGGCGGACTCCCCTACTCGCGGCTCATCAACGCGGCCACCGGTTGGGACATGACAGACGATGAGTTCCTCGAAGCCGGTGAGCGCATTCAGAACATGCGCCACGCGTTCAACGTGCGCGAGGGCATCAAGCCCGCGGACTTCAAGGCCCACCCGCGCATGACCGGCGAAGTGCCGCTCAAGCACGGCCCACTGGCCGGCGTGAAGGTCGACCAGCAGAAACTCAAGGACATGTACTTCGACGCCATGGACTGGGACCGCAAGAGCGGCCGGGTGTCTGCCGACAGGGCAAAAGCGCTGGGCATCGATGAAACCCTGGCCGACCTCGTCAGCTGAAACCGACGTCTGCCATCAAGCCGGTGAAAGTACGCTTTTTCATACGCGGGTACATGCTCGACACTTTCGTGTCCTTCGACCGCAAGCTGCGCCTGCCCGACGGTTGCAGCATGGCCGACGCGTTCGTCCGCGTTGAAAAGAAAGCCGGGGTCAAGCTCTCGCGTTGCCTGGCCGAGTCGGAGGTAGTGGCCGAATCTATACTGCTCAACGGGGAGCGCGTGCCCCTGCCACGGCTGTCGAAAACCACGCTCTCGGACGGCGACGAGGTGTCGGTGCTCTCGCCGCTGGCCGGCGGCTAGGAGCGGCTAGGAGCGGCTAGGAGCAGCGCGCTCCGCTAGACCGTGTCCCGGCCCGAGCGGAACACGCGGCCTGGGCGCTCGCTGGTGAACTCGCCTTCGCACACGATCTCGACGCCGTTGACCAGCACGTTGCCGATACCCTTCGCCTCGGAGTAGAGCCGACCGGCACCACAGGGCAGGTCGGTGCGCGTGTAGGTCTCGCCGGGTGCAACCTCGTCGGGATCAAAGACCACGAGGTCGGCCGCCCAGCCCTTCTCGACCAGGCCCCGGTCGCGCACCCCGTACAACTCGGCTGGTACCTGCGTGAGCTGGTGGACGGCCTGCTCGAGGTCGAGCAAGCCGTACTCGCGCACACCATTGCCCAGCACCTGGGTCGAGAAAGCAAAGGTGTCTATCATGTCGAGGTGAGCGCCGGCGTCCGAGCCACCGATGACAGTGCGATCGTCGAGCCACACGCGTCCGCGCTGCTGCCAACTGGCATCGTCGCTGCCAAAAGCAGGCGGCATGAACGACGTGTACAGGCCGTCGGCCAGGGCGAGATCAACCAGGGCGTCAAAGTTCGTCTTGCCCTGCTCGCGGGCGATGTCGCCCACTTTTTGTCCCTTGAACTTCTCGTTGGCGGGTTCAACGACCTGGTCCACTGTCATAGAACCCCAGTCGGCCAGGGCCTTGAGCAGCCCGGCCTCGTCGCTGTTGGCGCGTCGGTCGAGCGTGGCGCGGTAGTCGGGGTCCGACAGGGCCCGCTTGCGCTCCTCGACCGGCATACGAAACAACTCGCCCCATCCGGGCAGCGCGTCGAGCACGAAGCCCGAGTAGAGATTGAGCCGCAGCAGCATGGGCTGCGGCACGGTGAGAGCCACCACGCTGGCGCCCTGCTCGGCGGCGATGGTACTGTAGCCCATCTGCGTGTCGGCAAACTCGGGTGCCAGCGAGTTGGGTGCGAGCACGTTCCAGTTGAGCGTGCGTTCGCCGGCCAAGGACATGTCGACCATGATCTGCACCTGTTCGTCGGTAAACTCACCCACCCCCGGTATCAGCTCCAGCGAGGTACCCGGGTGATCGCGCAGCACGCCGGCCAGCTCGACCAGCTCGTCGCGCGACGCGTGTCGAGAAGGCACCGGGTCACCGGCGCCGTCGTTGTGGGTGGGCGATAAGGTAGAAGAAAAACCCATGCCCCCCTCGGCAATGCTGTCGGCCAACAAGGTCTTCATAGCCGCTAGCTCTTCGCTGCTCGCCTCTTCGCCTACCGCGCGCTCGCCCATGACGACGCGACGGATGGCGCAGTGGCCCACGAGAAAACCCGCGTTGACCGAGAGCTGTCCCTCCATGCCATCGAGGTACTCGCCAAAGCTCGTCCAGTCCCAGGGCACGCCCTGCTCGAGACTTTCAATCGGCATGCCCTCCACCCGCGCGAGCATGGGCATGAGGTAGTCCCCGGCGCCCGGCGCGAGTGGCGCTATGGTAAAGCCGCAGTTGCCGCCAAACACGCTGGTGACGCCGTGCAGGGGCGAGGGGCTGAGCGTGCCGTCCCAGAATGCCTGGGCGTCGTAGTGGGTGTGCACATCGATGAAGCCGGGACAGACCACGCGACCGTCGGCGTCGATGACGCGGTCGGCCTTTTCGTTTATCTCGCCTATGGCAGAAATCACGCCGTCTTTTATGCCCACGTCGGCGCGCCGCCGCCCGGTGCCGCTGCCGTCTATCAACTCTCCGCCGCGAATGACTACGTCCATCATCTCTGTCCCCTCTTGAGCGCGTTGCATTGCCCGCCCCGTGCTGCCTTTATGCTGCCCTGATGCTGCCCTTATGACCAACCGGCGCAGAGGATCCGGCCACAGCCGGCGACCGCCCAGGGAGAACAACATGAGCGAAGAAGCACACCTGCTCGTAGAGCGCCGCCGTGACGGCGTAATGGTACTGACCATGAACCGGCCCGGAGCACGCAACGCGCTCAGCCCGCAGATGCTGGTGCTGATGGCCGAGGCCTGGCACGAGTACCGCGACAACAGCGATCTGCGCGTGGCCATACTCACCGGCGCGGGCGACGAAGATTTCTGTGCCGGTGGCGACCTCAAGCTGACCATGCCGCTTATTACCGGCGCGCGGCAGCCCGAGGACGACTGGGACCACCGCCTGATGGGCGACCTCACGCTGTTTACCGACGCCATACTACGCAACTTTGAGCTCTACAAGCCGGTCATCTGCGCGGTGAACGGTCGCGCGCTGGGCGGCGGCACCGAGATCATGCAGGCCACCGACCTCAGGGTGGCCTCGGACAACGCCGTGTTCGGCACGCCCGAGGCCCGCGTCGGACTGCTGCCCGGTGGCGGTTCGCTCACCCGCCTTGCGCGACAGGTGCCGTGGGCGCGGGCGATGGAGATACTCATGCTGGGCGAGCCCTTCGATGCAGCCACGGCCCTGGACATGGGACTGCTCAACTACGTCGTGCCCCGCGGCGAAGCCTTGAAGCGCGCGCTCGAACTGGCCGCCGTGCTGGCCGACTGCGGTCCGCTGGCGGTACGAAAAATCAAGGAGGGCATCCTGCGCTCAAGCGGACTGCCGCTGGCCGATGCTTTCAAGATAGAAGACGAGGTGTCGATGGCCGTGATGACTTCAAAGGACGCGCGCGAAGGCCCGCGCGCCTTCAAGGAAAAACGCAAGCCGCTGTTCACCGGGGAGTAGCCCGGCAAATCAGCGCCGGGCTGTCAGTCGGCCGGGCGGGCGAAAGGAAGAGCGGTCTGGGCGCTGACCGCGGCAATCTCAACCAGCACCGGAAAATCCAGGCGCAGCTCTTCGTTGCTGATGCCGCGGGTCGAGCACACGAGGCGAATCCCCTCTTCGAGCTCCACGATCACCACCGCGTAGGGGACCACCTGGGCAAAGGCACCGTGCAGTGGCCGGTGAGTCACCGTCCACGAAAAAACCCTGCCGCGGCCCGACACCTGCTCCCAGGCCAGCTCGCCCGCGCCGCAGCCAGCGCAGGCCAGGCGCGGTGGATGCTGCCAGCGCCGACAATCTCCGCAGCGTTGGAAGGCCAGGCGACCGGCGGCCAGTTCGCGGTACCACTGCCCCGCCACGCCCGGCGGCGTGGGAGCGGGCAGCGGATAGTCGGCCGCGTTTTTTTTCATCTCGCCCATCAGTCGGCCGCCAACACGGCGAGACTGCCGTCGCCGAAATCTCCCCAGCCGGTGACCAGGCCCAGGCGCGCATCGCGGACCTGTCTCGCACCGGCTTCGCCGCGCAACTGCCGGGTGGCCTCCACGAGGTGGTTCAATCCCCAGCAGTGGCCCTGCGACAGCAATCCGCCGTGGGTGTTGGTGGGATAGCGGCCGCCGTCGAGCGACAGTGTGCCACCCCGCACGAATTCGCCCGAGGCTCCGCGCTCGCACAGGCCCAGCGCCTCGAGCTGCAACAGCACCACGTAGGTAAAGCAGTCGTAGATCTGCAGAAAGTCCATGTCGGTGACGTTCACGCCAGCCATGCCCAGCGCCCGCGGCGCGGCGTGGTCGAGACCGACGCGGAAAAAGTCTTCGCGGCTGGCCATGTCGTCGGCCGGATAGGGATGACCCTCGGCTGCGCCCAGTATGCGCACCACCGGGCGGGCAAGGTCGCGGGCACGCTCGGTGCTGCTGACGATAACGGCCGCTGCGCAATCGGTTTCCTGGCAGCAGTCGAGCACGCGCATGGGCTCGCTGACAAAGGGGCTCTCAAGGTACTCGTCCATCTCCAGCTCACGGCCGCGCATGAGTGCGCGCTCGTGCAGCTGTGCGTGCCGGCGAAAGGTGACCGCCAGCTCGCCGGTGTCGCTGTCCCGCACACCGTAGAGCTGCTTGTGGCGCATGCAGATCAGCGAGTAGAACTGCACCGGCATGACGGCGCCGTGAGGAACGACAAAATCCACCAGCACGTCCATGGCCGAACTCGCCGTCACCCCGTGGCGTGGCGGGTCGCTGCCCTCGCGCGGGCGCAGAAAACTGTGGCCGTTCCAGCCCACGAGCACCAGCACGTTGGTGGCAAGGCCCGAGCTCACTGCCATCGCCGCGTTCTGCAACGAGGCCGTTGGCCCGGCGCCGCCGAGGGCGCTTATGGCCGCGTAGTTGAGCTCGGAAATACCAAGGTTGGCGGCGAGTTCCTCGGAGCTCGTGTACCAGGGCGGAGGCAGTATGCCGTCGATGTCGGTTACCTTGATGCCGGCGTCGTCGGCAGCCCGCCGCGCGACGTCCATCATCATCTCCACCGGCGTGCTCGCGCTACCCTTGAGGTAGTCGGTCTCGGCCACCCCTACGATAGCTGCCTTGCCGCTGAACGAGCCCGCGGTCATAAGCCCGTGGCGTGGCGGCCGGCGCGGCGACCGAAGAAGGTGCCGTCGCCGATCGACAGCCCGCTGCTGTAACCTGGGGCGGCGAGGCAGGCCGACGCGCGACCCGCTGCGTACAGTCCCTCCACCACGGCGCCGTCGGCCGCGAGCACGCGTCCGTCGGCATCGGTGGCCAGCCCACCGAGCGTGAAGACCGCGAACATCGAGTTTTCAACCGTGCAGTCCAGCGCGCCGTAAGGAGGGCGCAGCGGCACGAGGTAGGACTCGCCCTTGTGAAACCCGGGGTCACTGCCCTGCTCGGCACCGCGGTTGTACTCCGCGAGCGTGGCAACGAGACTGCCCGTTGGCAGGCCAAGGGTCTGCTCTAGTTCCTCGGCCGACTCGCCCACGCCGGAAATCGGCCGCTCGACCTCGGGCTTTTCCCAGCAGGCCTCGTCGAGTATCAACCAGGCCCGGCCCTGCTGCCCGTAGAGGACGCTGTAGCCGAGCGCGCCCATGTAGGCGTCTTCGTTTATGAAGCGTTGGCCTTGCCCGTTAACGAGTATGCCGCGCTGCAGGCTCTTGGGCGGTGTGAGCGGCAGCGAGATCGAGCCCATCTCCATGTTGATGGCATGGCCTCCGGCGGCCATGCCCAGGCCTATGCCGCTGCCGTCGTCGCCCTCGGCCCCCACCTTGAACAGGCAGCGGCCAGCTGTTGGTGCGTACTGCTCGAGCATCGAGCTGTTGCATATAAAACCTCCGGTGGTGAGCACCACGCCACCGCGTACGCGCACCGCCAACTCGCCGTCGGTGTTGGCCAGCAACGCGCCCACAACCGCACCCGCCGTGTCGACCACCAGCGCGGTGCAGCGCGTGTCGTAGAGCGTCGTGGCCAAGGAGGCCTCGACGGCCTCGGTCAGTTTCTGCATCAGCAGCCAGCCGGTCTGGTTGGCGGTGGCCGCGACATGCCCGCGCGGCGCCGGTCGCGCGATCTCGTTATATGGGTGGCAGTTCTCGCTGCCCGAATACACCAGTCCCTCGTCGCCAGGCGGCTCACCGCTGTAGTGGGGGTAGAAAACGGGATTGAACGGCAGGCCCAGCTCTACGAACCAGTCGTAGTGCTCAACGCTGTGCTCGCAGTAAGGACGCAGCTTGTCGAGGTCGGGCGCGTCGCCACACGAAGCGGCCAGGTAGGCGTACATCTG
Source organism: Candidatus Binatota bacterium (assembly GCA_012960245.1). Taxonomy (NCBI): domain Bacteria; phylum Candidatus Binatota; species Candidatus Binatota bacterium. Next base: position 15,491 of record DUBO01000026.1, read on the forward strand.
CTCGGCGCTGTCTTCAAAACCGCAGGCGCGCTGCAGGTCGGTGCCGCCGCCAAGGTAGATGACCCCGCCCGACATGGCCGAGGTTCCGCCGCCGCCGCTGGCGCGCTCCACGACCAGCACGTCGGCGCCAGCGCGGGCCGCCTCGATGGCTGCAGCCGCACCCGCACAGCCGAGGCCGGCCACGAGCACGTCGACCTCGCGGTCCCACCTGGCCACGTCGGCCACCGTGACCAGTTTCTGGCTCATTCCCTGTTCTTTCATGCCCGCAACCACTTAGTCCCTGAAGCGCCGCCACACGCCATCGCGCCGTGCGCGCAACACATGAGCCCGCTCGGCCGGCGTTACCCTGGCCGTGTCGGCGGGCAGCGCGGCGTCGAGATCGCCAAGTTTGACCACGCGGTAGCCCTGCTCGGGCACCGAGTCGGCCAGCAGGAAGCGCGGGGTGAGCATTCCCTCCGTGTGGCCGGCGGTGTCTATCCAGTTGGCCACGCCGGGGTCGGCCATGCTTATCACGCCGCGAAACATGCCGTCTGAATCAATGCGCGCCTGCTGTCCGTTGAGACTCGACTGCCGGTAAGTGTAGTCAAAGCTCTCGCCCCACCAGTTGTAGAGCTGGAAGCTCCAGTAGTGACAGGGCGGCGGCGTGAACTCCACGAGCAGCGCCTCGTCGGGCTCGATGCGAAACCAACCAAAGCCATAGTCCTGCAGGGGGTCGGTCACCGACCTGCCCTTTTCGATCATGATGACCTCGTTGGTGGGCTGGGCGCGGTAGGCCCGGGCCAGCGAATCCCACAGGTCGCAACCGGGGTTTATAAAGCGAATGGCGTTGCGCAGGCGGCGGCCAAAGTCCTCGGGTGTAAGCGGCGGCGGCGGACCATCGGCGCCCAGGCGCTCGATGGTAAGATGCCAGGGCAGCTCGTTGGCCCAGTCGTAAAAAAACTGCCGCACACCCAGGCCCGAAACCTCGGGCGTGATCTTGAGCCAGTTGCGCGCATTGTCGGGTCGCTCGGCCGAGACGCTTATTTCAAAACTACCGTCGTCTTCGAGCTCGAGATCGAGACTGTTCATGCTCGCCACCACGCCACCGGGCGCGACCTTGCCCTCGGGAATCTTGTCGCCAAACTTACCGGCCGTGGCAGTCAGGCCCAGGTAGTGGGCCGTGCCGCCACTGCCGCGGATGAGATAATCGTGATGTCCGCGCAGCGAGACCTTGGAGTACAGGCAATCGATGTTGTCCAGGCCCCACTTGACGCTGGTGTCCATCAGGCGGCCGAACTCCGGGTAGTCGGGGTCGGCAAACTCTACGAACATGGTTAGCGCCGCGTTGACCAGGCGCGTTAAGTAGCGATAGCCCTCGGCGCGGTCCACGGGCGAACAGGGGACGTGCGCAGCGGTGACCACGCGGCCGGCGTCGGCAATGGCATCGACAAATGCCTGCCAGGCCTCGCCGTTCTCGACCGCGGGGCCGGGCGGGCGCAGGCGGGCGGCAAAATCAGCGGCAGAAACGACGTCGGCATTACTCACTGGGCTGCTCGCTCGGGACGTCCGTGCGGGGAACCGGCCAGCCGAAGCGCTGGTACAACTCCCCCAGCTCTTCTTCCAGGCGCGCGGGCGTGAGGCCGAACTCCCCGAGGCTGTAGTCGTGATCAGTCTCGTGACCCCTCACACGCTGCTCGCCAGCGGCCAGCAATTCGCGGTACTCATCGTTAATCTCCATGCCCAGCTCGCCGTACACCTTTTCTACTGTTGCCAACGGCGACGCCACTAATTCGTTGTAATCAACCAGCGAGCACAAGGTGTCGGGGAGACGATCGAGTGCTGCCAGGGGGTCGCGGTAGCTCGCGAACGAGATGCCGGCCAGGGCGCGCAAGGAACGCTCGCGTTGCTCGCGACTCCAGCCCGCCCGCGCGAGGCTGCCCTTGATGAGCCTGAGCAGGCTGGGAATGGCCTCGGCCGGGTCACGCAGCGGGACGACGAAACGTGCGTCTGGAAAAAACTCCACGAGCGACTCCACGCGACCGGCGAAGGTGGGATTCTTGCTGCAGTGCACGTGCCCCGGACCAGCCGCGTAGAGCTGCCGGCGCAGGCAGGCGCGGTAGTAACGCAGCAAGCGCCGCCGACGGCGATCGGGCCAGCGGTCGACGTGATAGACATCGAGCTCGGCCATGAAGGGAAACAGTACCATCCAGAAGCCCGAAGCGCAGGACAAGGCGGCCACGAAGTCGTCCTCCTCGGGACTGCGAAGGCCGGTGGCGTGGATGCCGGTCGCGGGGTCGACCAGGCCGCGCTCACCGCGCGAAACAGCGCGCCCGACGCGCCCGCCCAGTAACAAGCGGTCGGCGGTGGCCAGCGACTGCAGGAGACGGCGCGAGAGCAACGACGGAAATGCCATCTCCCAGGCCTTGAAGTAACTGAAGCGGTCCGGGTCGCTCACCAGCAGGCGATGCAGCAGCGTGGTGCCACTGCGTGCGTGGCCCAGGATAAACACCGGCTGTTTTATCTCGACCCGGCGCAGGCCGGGGAACAGGATGTTGTCGAGCGTGAAGCAGAGCGCCTGCAACAACGCGAGTGGCGGAATGACGAACAGCACCAACACGAGCGCCATGCGCCGGGCGCGCCCACGTTCGGCCGCCCAGCTGAGGCGAAGCATCAGCCACCAGTTACGAAAAGAAAAATAGAACACGCTGCCCGCTCAGGCTATGACTCTACGCGCCTCGGCCGCGATTTTTTCGAAGTGCTCCTGGAGCGCGGCGTTGGTGCCCACTGGCAGGTTGTCCACCACCCCCGATGCCCAGTCCACGTAATTGAGGCGGCGCTTGGCGTCCCAGTCCTCAGGCGGATGCTCGGTCACATCGCGCACGTTGGAGATCTTGTCGCCCAGCTTTACCAGGGCCGCGCCCGGCGACAGGGTTGCCGCGCGCTTGAGCTGCTCCTGCTTGCGTTCTTCCTTGGGCAGCTTCTTGTCGTCGGTCACTTCTTCGACCATGCCGCTCACCCCTTTGCCGAAGAGCTCGACCAGCTCGGCCACCGTGGTCTTGGTGTCTTCGAGGGTATCGTGCAGCAGGGCGGCGGCGAGCGTTTCCTGGTCGTCGACGCCACCCACCCGGGCCAGCAAGGAGGCTACCTCGAGCGGGTGGTTGATGTAGGGCGACGCGTCGACGCCCTTGCGCTTCTGGTCGCGATGCTTGCACGCGGCGAAATACGCCGCCTCCAGTACAAGGTTGTTCATGCTGCCAAACCACTTAACACCAACAACCGGCTGCCGGAAACCTGTGAACCCTGCAGCCCCTCGTGAACCGGCTACTGGCAGCTGGTCGGGTCGCCAGGAGTATAAACCAAGGACGGATCGCTAGCGCAGAACATGGTAGAGGTCAGCTGCTGCTTGATGCGCCCCGGGCCCGGCAGGCCGAACGCCGCGTTCACCCCCGCCGACCCCACCGGCGCGATGCAGAACACCGCCGCCCCCACCGGGGCACCTGGCACCGCCTGTCCGTCGGCCTGGATGGTGTCGAGGAAGCACTCGCGGGTCTTGCCCAGGGTGCAGTTGCCCGCGCCGATAGCGCCGAAAGAATTGCAATCGATATCGTCGGAACAAGAACCGTCTCCGGCTCCCAGGGAAGAATCGCATTCGACGTCTTTCTGGCACGGGCTACCGAGATCACCTGCCACGCAGATGCCACCCGGACTGCAACGGAGGTAACCCTCACCGTTGGCTCGCACGAGGCCGTCACAGAAGCCCTCGCTCGCCCCGGGGCACTCGCCTTCGTTATCGCCGGTGGGGGTGCAGACCGTAGCGAACGAAGAACATGCGGGGGTCGCCATCCCGGCTAACCCTGAATCAATGCAGGTACCCGCACCAACGGCCGCGCAGTCAGCGTCCGACGAGCAGGGGAATGTCGCATCGCCGCTGCACTGCAAGCAGTGGCAGGTCTCGCCGAGAAACGGGAACGAGCAATCCAGGTTCGCATCCAGGGTCTGCGTGTCCGCGGTCAGCGTATACGAGACAGGCGACCCCGGGCCCGAAATGTTCCTGCCGGGAACGGGCATGCAATCCAGGCTGTATTCACCACCGGGACTCGTCGGGCTGTACGGGTCACAGGTTTCCCCGCATTTGCCGTCGTGCACATTGAGAACCGTGTCACAGTCTGAAAAGTGTCCGCACGAGAGCCCTATGTTCCCCTCCGTGCAAGTGCCCTGCGGGCAGTCGCCGTTGACCCCGCAGGGATCGGCGGTGACCGAACAACGGCTCCTGGCCAGCGGAAAGGTGTGGTTGATACCAGCTGCGTCGCAGGGCTGACCGATGCTGTACCCACCACTGCAGGTACCGTCACGTATACCGTCGTCGTAGACCGTATCGCCGTCACAGGTGGGGCAGGGGTTGAATATGTTCAATCCCAGGTACACCTCGACACGCAGACCCGTCGTGAGTTCGAACTGGCCGGTATCGACATCGACCGTACCCGCCAGGTCCTCGGCAAACCGGTGCACCTGGCAGACCGCGACCCCGCCCGCGGCCAACGGTAGAGGCGGCGCCTGGAAGCACTGGCAGGTGCTGCCGCCGCAGTCATCTATATCGGGCTGGAAGGGTTCGTCGCAGATCACCCGCCTGTTGTCGGCACAGCGGCAGTTTCCGAGGGACGGATCCACTCCCAACACATCACACTGGCCACAACCGCTGCCTCCAAGCGAGCCATCGCACCGGAGTGCCAGCCTGTTTCTCACCTGGTCGTTGACATCGGAGTCGTGGGCAACGCCGTTCGCGCCCTGGTCGATATCAGTAGCCGTCTGGCAGCGCCCCATGGCAAGATTGCAGCTGCCTGGTCCGCAGTCGCCGTCGTTTGTGCAGGGTTGGCCGGCCCCGGCCCACGCCCGCAGTTCGGCCATGTCGGGGCACAGGGGATGCCCGCATCCACTTGTTCCCTCGAGGTCGCAGCTTTCGTCGCAGCAGTCACCCGCGACCATGTTGCCGTCGTCGCATTCCTCCCCGCACTCGGCCAGGCCGTCTCCACAAACGGCCGTGGAAAGGCAGCCGTTCGAACAGCAGTCGCCATCGACCATGTTGCCGTCGTCGCAATCCTCGCCCGGCTCGGCCACGCCGTTTCCGCAGGTCTCGACTGCGCAGTTTTCGTCACAACCGTCACCGGGAGCCACGTTGCCGTCGTCGCATTGTTCGCCCGATGCCACAACACCATCGCCGCAGTTCCAACTCGCACACACACGCCTTCCAAATGATTCGGGGCAGGCCGCCTGCCCACAGTCGTCGCCCAACTCAAGGCCCATAATCCATGGACTCGCGCTGTTGCGCAGGCACTGCAGGTCGGCCTCCTTGGCCTTCAATTTCAGTCTATACTCGTCGGGATTGCCGCGACGGGGCCTGAGTCCCATCCTAATCTTCGGAGCGTTTCCAGCGGCCGACTTGCACAGGAAACCCCTTGGTCGCTGAGTACAGGTCACCGCATCGATCGGGCTGGTGAAACAATCACCTGCCCCGCCGTTCAAGGTAAAAAGGCTGTCCTCCGTGGCGGGGTTGATCCCACTGGCCGCCGCCGAGACATCAAGCACCCTGCAGGCGACAGTGAGCCTGTCGGTTCCACCCGCGAGCGTGCGAAAGCGTACCCTGAGGGCACACTGGTCAAAGGTGAGCGTATCCGAACAGACAGCCTGCGCGCCAACGCTCGCTACATGGCCGGTAAGAGTCAGCCCGAACACCAGGGCAGCCCACACCAACAGCGCGCCAATGCTTGATAAAAGTACCGACCGGCCGAAGCACGAGAATATATTGAGGATTCCTGCTTTTTCCATAATTCAGGCTTATCACTGCTGATGCCGGCTTGTCGACGAAGGTTTTCCCCGTTGTCCCCCGTCAGGGGGGGGGCGAAAACATGGTTGTGCGCGGCCACTAACACAGATCCCGTGTTACTGCGCGGGGGAGACCGGATTTTCCAGTGCCGGGCTCAGAACCCGAGTATGCAGCTCCCCGACACGCCCTCGTACTCGGCGCACTTCTCGGCGGTCGTGGGCACGCAGTATCCGTCGAGGGTGCAATTGCCCTGGGTTCCGCAAAACGGGTCGTCGCAGGCTATGAAGGGTTCGCAGCCCTGGCCGCAGGTCTCGCCCAGGCCCGTGAGGAGACCGCAGCTACCGGGGTATAAAATGTCGTACGTGCAAACCGGAACCATGCACGCACTACAGTCCGACTCGCACAGAGAGCGCTCCGGACAACTGGTGCAGTAGCCGCCCTGGCAATCCGCGTTCCAGGTACAGGGCAGTCCATCGTAGGAGCCGCCGACACAGGCACCGCCTAAGGCCCCTACCCCACCACCGTCGGCGTCACAGAACTCCCCGGACGTGGTTAACCCGTTGCCGCACATGGTAACCTTACAGTTGGAATCGCAACCGTCGCCGCTCAGGCGATTGCCGTCGTCGCATTCTTCGTTGCCAAAAGCCCACGGTGTTGACGCTCCTACCTGCCCGTCGCCGCAACTGGGAATACACCTGTCAAAGGGGAAGTCGACAGAGCCATTATCGATAAGGTCGCAGTCAACCGTCAAGGCTCCGCCAATGCGCAACAACTCACAGGCACGACAGCTCGTGCCGCGGTCAGCTTCGTCTATCTGCGAAGCAACCACGCCGCTCCACAGCAACCCCGCCCAGGTTTCGCACTGGCTATTGGCCCACTTGCCTTCGTACTTTGAGATCATCTTGCCAAGCTTGGAGTTGGTGGAAGAGTCCAACTGCGAAAGGCAAGCAACCACATCGCCCGCAGATTGGATCGACGAGTCAGCCAGTCCACTCTTCAAGCAAGACGAAAAGAATTTAAGTTTCCTGCCCAGGATCCTGGTAGCTCGCTTCAGGTACATACGGCTACAGGCAGCCGTATGACCAGGAGGATCCGGGGGGTGTGTGTTATCCCAGCTCGACGTTGACGTCGAATACTCGACCAGCGAAATCCTCTGGGCGATTGCTGCAGATATCAATTCATCCGCACCGACGAATCCGAAATCGGGTAGGTCGCCACAGCGTTTCGTTTCGATAGTGATGATCTTCTGGGTGGCCTTCGCGATTTTGCCCTTCGGATCGGCGGTCAAGCAAGTAGCCGTGTTGCCGCCGCTGAAGGTGAGATCGTACAGGCAGCCGTCGATCTCCTTGCCCTGGGCCTTCACGAGCCTGGAGGCCCCCTTGGCCATACCGGTCAGGCATTTCACCTGCGCCGAGTTCTGCTGCTGCGCCGGTGCCGCAGGCGCGACCACCAGGACACCAAGCGAGGCGACACCCAGGATGGCTGCGACAAGTAATCCGCTAAGCCGGGTCTTCACGGCCACGAGCATAACACCGCCGTGGTCTGCTTGTCCATAGATATCCTGCCCCCAACAGGGGGGGGGTGGGGCACGTTAGTACGTTAGTCTTACAGGGGTGGCTGGTTCTACAGGACGCCGTTCAACCTGGAGCCGATCAGCGTTTCGGCCTCCGACATTATGCGGTCGATGAGTTCCTGGCAGGTGGGTATATCGTGGATCAGTCCGGCCACCATTCCGCAGGACCACGCGCCTGCGTCCATGTCGCCCTCGGACATTATGCGCGGGTAAACACCGGCCACCTCGTCCATGATGTCGGCGAACCCGAGGTCCTTGCCGAGTTCCCTCTCCTTTTCGAGCAATCGCTCGACGGCGGAGTTCGTCAGCACGCGCTCGGTGTTGCGCAAGGGACGCATGATGAGCCGGGTGTCGAGCTCACTGGCCTCGACGATGGCCTGCTTCACGTTCTCGTGCACGGGGGCTTCCTTGGTGGCTATGAAGCGCGTGCCCATGTTTATTCCCTCGGCTCCCATGGCCAGCGAAGCAACCAGCGAACGGCCATCGGCCATACCTCCTGACGCTACGAACGGTATCTCCAGCTCGTCGGCCGCACGCGGCAGCAGTATCATGTTGGGAATGTCGTCCTCGCCAGGGTGGCCACCGCACTCGAAACCGTCTACCGACACCGCGTCGCAGCCAATGCGCTGGGCCTTGAGCGCGTGCCTGACCGCGGTGCACTTGTGTATGACCTTGACCCCGGCGTCCTTGAGCGCGGGAAGATACTCCTGCGGGTTGTTGCCCGCCGTCTCGACTACCTTGACGCCCCCGTCGACTATGGCCTGCACGTAGCCGGGATAATCAGGGGACTGCACGATGGGCAGGAAGGTTATGTTCACGCCGAAAGGCTTGTCGGTCATCTCGTGACAACGGGCGATCTCGGTGGCCAGGTC
>DUBO01000027.1 GCA_012960245.1 Candidatus Binatota bacterium
CAAGAGGTGATGAAATGAAAAATCAAATAAAACGCCACAGCATGCGACTTTGGTTCTTGCTCATCGTCTTTATTCCTCTGCCCTCGGCGCTTACTGGAGGCCCACGGCGCTCTCCAATCGCGACAAATCGCAGTATAGAGGCCCGGCAGCGGTCACTCAAAAGCAGCCCTGTGAGCTTATCGACGCTCTTCGCTTTCGAAGCTGGCGACGGTAGGCGCGCGGGAGTATTCTGGGCGCATGTCGAACGCAGCCGAGCCCCACCCACCCCTGAACTGGCCCGCCATACTGTTCATAGGCACGACCACGATAGCCGCCTTGCTGTGGCCACTCTACGCGTGGTTCTTCGGCGTCACCTGGGCCGAGGTCGCGCTGGCGCTGGCCATGTACATCGCGAGCGCCATGGCCATCACCGTGGGCTACCACCGGCTGGTGGCGCACAGCGCCTTCGAATGTCGCCCCTGGTTCAAGGTGGCACTGCTCGTCGCCGGCTCGGCCGCGTGGCAGGGCTCGGCCCTCAGTTGGACCTCGGACCACCTTCGCCACCACGCCCACACCGACCAGGATAGCGACCCCTACAACATACGACGCGGCTTCTGGTACGCACACGTGGGTTGGTTATTCACCAACCAGGGCATGACCGGGGAGCTGCCCACCCACCTGGCCGAAGACCGCATGCTGGCCTGGCAGGATCGTTGGTACATACCGCTGGCCATCACTACCGGCTTCGTGCTGCCCTGGGCCATCTGTGGCGTGGGAGGCCTGCTGCTGGCCGGTGTGGTGCGGCTGGTAGCCGTGCACCACGGCACCTGGTTTGTAAACTCCTGGGCTCACCTGGGACACCGCCGCCCGTGGAACCCGGCGGTTTCGGCCGCCGACAGCTGGCTGGTGGCGCTGGTCACCTTTGGCGAAGGCTGGCACAACTACCACCACGCCTTCCCCGGCGACTACCGCGCGGGAGTTGAGCGGACACAGTTCGACCCGAGCAAGTGGCTGATCTGGTCGTTGTCGAAACTGGGCGTTGCCTGGAACCTGCAGCGCGTGGGCTTCAGCACCCGCTGGCGACGCAGCGTGCACTCCCTGCTGAGCTGGGAAGGCGAGACCTCGGAGAAACTCGCTCGCGTACGCGAGCTGCAATTGCGTTTGCACCGGCAGATGGTGCGCAGCCGGTCGCGAGCGCTCAAGACCCTCGGCCGCGTGAGCGAGTTGCCGCTGCCCGCCAATCTCAACGCGGCCGCCATCGCCCTCGCTGTAGAAACCCGCGGCCGCGAGCTGCGCGACAAGCTCGGCCGACGGGCCCGCCGGCGCATGGATAGCCTGGCTCGTTTGTCAGGGCGGCTGGCAACGCTCGAGTCACTGTCGGATATGCTCGCCGACTGGCAGCCGTTGCCCGCCGCTGCCTGAGTTAGCCCGCATTACTATGGTACCAGCACAGGCCCGGACCCGGCCTGACCCTGGCGGGCGGGGCTGCCTCCCCTTCAGCCCGCCAGCGCGGCCTTGAGTTCCTGGGCAGCGGCACCACCACTGCTGTCGCGCAGCACCACCGGCCCGAGCTTGCTGCGGCCGGCAAGCGCCGCCACCGCCATCACGACGTTGCTTAGCACCAGCGGCCAGAACACCAGGGTACACATCAGGGCCACGGTCGACATTCCGGCCGCCGCCGCCTCGCAACCGACCAGCCAGGCCCCCAGGGGCGAACCAACCGTGCCCGACAGGTGCAGCAGCACGCGCGCGGCCGGCGCAGCGGCGAGGTAGCTGCCGTAGCGCATCTTGAAACGCGGCTCCAGGCCCATGAGAAAAGCGTAAGAGTAACGCACGCCCAGCAGCAAGCCGGTGCCCACCTTGACCAGCGGTTGCAGGGTGCCCACGAGCAGCAGCATGGCCACTAACACAGCCACGGCCGACGACTGCTCCAGTCCCCAGCAACACAAGGCCAGCGCCGCCGCCGTCGCCAGCAGCTCGCCGACCAACGCCAAAGCCACTGACAGCTTGCGCCTCGGGCTGCGACCGTGCAGCTTATCGCTCACGCGGCTCACATCTTCGGCAAGCTCACGACGCTCGGCCGCCGCGAGTCCCCTCGCCCCACGCAGGAACGCCGCCCACGGCCCCGGCTTGTATTCGCCGATATCGAGCGCGGTCTCTATTGCTACAAGTTCAGTTCGTGCCGTGGCTGCGTCCATCTTCGTACCCCCTGCTCGCCGTCCATTCTCGCTCCTGCACGCCCGGCCGCGCAAACGACCAGGTGACCGCAACCGCCAGGTTGAGCAGCAGGCCGAGCAGTCCGTGGTGCACGCCCCAGGCATCTACAGTGGCGTTGCCGTAAAGGCCGAAGGTGAGCGTCAGCCCGGCCAGCATGCCGGCCAGCACCGCGTTGCCACCCAACCGGCTCCAATGCATTCCCAGCATGAAAGCCGGCACCAACTGCACCAGCATGTCGAACTTCATGTCGAGCAACCTCACCAGCGTGGGTCGCCCCGGCTGCCCTTCCATCCAGATGGCCGTACCCGCGGCCGCAGCCACCATGGCCCAAGCCACCAGCTTGCCCACGCGCGTGAGATGGGCTTGGCCGGCGTCAGGGCGCAGGAAGCCCTGGTAGAGGTCACGCGTTATCATCGACGAGATCGTCAGCAGGCAGGAGTCGGCCGTCGACATGAGTGCGCCCAGCACGGCGGCAAACAACAACACTACCAGCCAGTAGCCGAAGGCCGACGACGCCTGCACCTGGTGAAACACCACGCTGAGCACGCGGTCGGCGGCCGCGCCCTCCAGCCCTGGCACATGCGCGGCCGCGGTCACGCCGACGGTTACAGCCACCAGCGAACTCAGCAAGGGCAGGAAAACCATCACCGCCAGGCTGCGCCTGAGCACGGCGCCCGAGCGCGCCGCGTAGATGCGCTGTATGGCCTGGGGATAGAGCGCTGCGCCGAGGCCGAAAATAATGACGTAGCTCACCCAGTTGCGAGACGCACGGGCGCCCGGCGGCAGTACACGCGCGCGCAACTGCTCGCCGCCGTCCAGCAACACGCGCGTGGTCTCGCCCGGCCAGCCCCACATGCTGAACACCATCACCAGCAACGCGCCGAAACCGATGGCCAGCGCTATGCCCTGTATAACGTCGGTCCAGGCCACCGCCCTGAAGCCACCCATGGTTTCGTACACCAGCATGATGCCGGCCAGCAACACGACGCCCCAGGCAAAGGCCACCACCGGGTCGGCAGTGGTAAGCCCCTGCATGGCGCGACCCATGGCCACCAGCTGGGCCAGCAGGTAGTTGGCCAGGGCCAGGGTCATGACCAGCGGCGCCAGCAGGTCGATGCCGCGGTTGCCGTAGCGGTGACGAAGAAAATCGGCCGGGGTAATGAACTGCTGGCGCTGGGCCAGTCGGTGCAACCACGGGGCAAACAACAGGTAGCCCACGATGATGGCGGTCATGAAGTGAACCGAACTCAGCCAGGTCCAACCAATTCGGTAGGCCTTGCCCGTGAAGCCGAACATGGTGTTGCCGCTGTACTGGGTGGCGTAGAGCGTGAGCACGAGTACCGTGAAACCGATGCTGCCGCCGCCCAGGTAGAAGTCGCGCAGCGAGTCTTCGCGGCGCGCGCGATGCCCCAGCCAGCCCACCACGAGCAGTGAGGCCAGGTAGAGACCCACGACCGCGAGCCCTCCCGGGCCGAAGGGCAACACGGTGCCGGTCACAGTTGCTCTCCAGTAGACTCGTCGGTGTTATCGTCCGGGTCGCAGAAAGGATCGTCGGGTAGTGGCCAGTGGGAGAGCAACAGCCAGGCCGTGTAGATCGAAATGACCAGCGAAACGAAGACGCTCGTGACCACCCAGGCCGGCATGCCCAGCAGCAGCAGCGTACTGTCGGCCGGCCAGTACCAGGGAACGGCCAGCACCAGCAACACGCCGTAGACCAGCCAGGTACGGGCCTGCAGGTAACGCGATCCGCGGCTGCTCCTTTGATCGCGGCCTCGCATGGTCAACAGGCCCGGTTCACCGGAGGCCCGCGACGCGCTCGCGCAACTGGTACTTTACAACCTTGCCCGACGCGTTCATCGGCAGATCGCCCACCAACTCGACCCGGCGCGGCACCTTGTAGTTGGCCATATTCTCGCGACACCAGGCCACCACCGCTTCACTTGTCAGGTCCGAGCCCTCAGCCAGCACCACGAAGGCCACGCCCACCTCCCCCATGCGTTCGTCGGGCACCCCAACCACCGCCACCTGGGCGAGGTCAGCGTTGGCCGCCATCAGGTTCTCGATCTCGGCCGGATAGCAGTTGAAGCCGCCCATGATGAACATGTCTTTCATGCGGTCGGTTATCTTCAGGTAGCCGCGCTCGTCCATCACACCCACGTCGCCGGTGTGAAGCCAGCCGTTGGTTATCGTTTCGTCGGTGGCCGCCGGGTCATCGAAGTAACCGCGCATGACGTTGTAACCGCGCACCACGACCTCTCCCGGCTCACCGCGCGGCAGCTCGTCGCCCATGCGGCCCACGCACATGACATCTACACCGGGAATCGCGCGCCCCGAGGTAGTGGCTATGGTTTCGGGGTCGTCGTCGAAGCGACACATGGTGACAATGCCGCAGGTCTCGGTAAGCCCGTAGCCGGTAATGACCGTGTCGAAGCCGAGTTCGTCGCGCATGCGTTCAACCAGCTCCACCGGTATGACGGCCGCGCCGGTGACAGCCAGGCGCAAGCTCGACAGGTCGTGTTGCGCAAGTCCGGGATGGGACAGCAGGCCCTGGTACAGCGTCGGCGGACCGGGCAGCATGCTGACCCTGTCGCGTTCTATCCGCTCCAACACCCGGGCAACGTCGAACACCGTCTCGGGCAACACGGTGGCCCCTCGCATGAACGACGCCAGCCAGCCGGCCTTGTAGCCAAAGCTGTGAAAAAACGGGTTAACCACGAGATAGCGGTCGCCCTCGCGCAGGCCGACGACTTCAGACCAGCTCTCAAACGCTCTCAGGTTCTGCCCGTGCGCCGTCATGACGCCCTTCGGCTTGCCCGTGGTACCCGAGGTGAACAGCAGGTCGGAGAGATCGTCGCCGCCCAGCTCGTCCAGCCGTTCCCGGGCCTGTTGCTCGCTGACCCCGTCGGCGCCGGCGAGAAAATCCTGCCAGCCGTCGGCCCCGGGTGTCGGCGGCCCATCGAGCAAGAGCACGCGCTCGAGCGCCGGCAGCCCAGCCACGGGGCGGCGCGTGCCTTCTTCACCGCCATCCCTGGCCGCGCCATCCAGCGCGTCAACAAGTAGCGCGGTGTAGTCGGTGCCGAGAAAACCGTTTACCGTCAGCAGCACCCGGGCGCCACTGTTGGCAAGAATATAGCCAGCCTCGCCACCCTTGAGCCGGGTGTTGAGAGTGACCAGCACCGCGCCGGCCGCCTGCAGTCCCAGCGCAGCGGCTATCCAGCGATAACTGTTGGGCGCCCATACCGCCACGCGGTCACCCTTGTTTACGCCCGCGGCAATGAACGCGCGCGACGCCACCATCATGTCGTCGGCCAACCGGCGATAAGTTATCTCACCGTCGGCGTTATCCTCCACCGCCACCGAGTCGCCCCAGCGACCGGCGGCCGCCTGTACGAGCCCAGGTATAGTTTGCTGTTCGAGATCCAAACCGCTCGTGCCGTTCAGCGACCCTCGAAACGCGGCGGGCGTTTTTCAGCGAAGGCCTGCATGGCCTCGGCGAGATCGTCGCTGCGCATGAACGAGGAGTTCCAGTGCGCCACGTGGTCGAGTCCCTCGTCGGTCGTGTGCTCGTCGGAATAGTTGAGCACCTGCTTGACGCCCTGAACGGTGAGCGGCGAGTTGGCCGCGATCTCGTTGGCCGTGGCGCGCGCGCCTTCGAGCATGCGGTCCTTATCGGCATACACGCGGTTGACCAGGCCGGTTGCCAGCGCGCGGTCGGCGCCGAAAAACCCACCGGTAAACGCCATCTCTCGCGCCATGCCCTTGCCCACGATGGCTGTTATGCGCTGCAGGGTGCCCACGTCGGCGACGATGGCTATCTTTGTTTCGAATATCGAGAACTCCGCGTCCTCGGTGCACACGCGAAAGTCGCAGGCGGTTGTAAGGTCCACACCCCCGCCGATGCACTTACCGTGCACCGCCGCGATCACCGGCTTCCGACATTCCTGTATGGCACTGAAGCAGGCCTGCAACTTCAGAACCGTGCCGTACATGTCGAGGTTGCTGCGCGCCTCGCTACGATCAGCCTTGCCGTCACCGTTGCCGCCACCGACCACGCCCCCGGCACCCTCGCTCTTGAGATCCAGCCCGGCAGTAAACAGTCGACCCTCGGCCCACAACACGATGGCCCGCACCGACTCGTCGCGATCGAGCTTGCCGAAAGCCTCGCGGATTTCGTAGAAAAGCTCGAACGGCATCGCGTTAAGTTTCTTGGGCCGATTGAGCACAACCTCGGCCACGTGGGCTTCCTGGTCTACCCGGATGTACTTGTAATCACTCAATGGTTTTCTCCTCTTTGTGCGCGGCAAGCTGGCGGCCGCGGTGGGCTCAGGGCCTCGCGACAGAACGGGGATTATCGGGTTCCCGCAGGGTACGGTCAAGGCGGCAGGGGGGCACCCCCTGTTGACGGCCGGGAATAACCGCGTAATTGTTCATAGGCAGCAACGCGCCCGACCGAGCCCCTGCGGCCGGCGACGCTACGCCCGGCTCCAATGGAAGCAAACCGTCTCAATCGATGGCTGCCCTGGGTACTGTTCGCGCTGGCCCTTGCCGTAAATTTTTGCGGTATAGGCTGGGGACTGCCCGCCGGCAACCAGACCTGGGCCGCCGACGCCATCAAGCCGGGTGCGCCGCTGTCGATCATGCACCGCGTGCTGATGGCGGAGCCCTTCAACAGCGGATGGTTCTGGTTCAAGTACCCCATGGGGCACGTGTTCATCCTGGGTGCCGCCTACTCGCTGCCGCTGGCCCTGACCTGGCTGACCGGTGGCCTGGGCACGCCGACGGCAGACTACCCCTGGGGCATGCAGGACCCCGAGGGCGTGATGACACTGCTGGCCCTCAGCGGCCGGACTGTCAGTGTGCTGATGGGAGCCGGTTGCTCCGTATTCGTGTATCTCTCGGTCCGCCGCCTGGTCGACCGCGACTCAGGGATAGCCGCTGCCCTGCTCACCACCCTGTGCTACCCGGTGGTCTTCTACTCTCACACCACCAACGTAGAAATACCCTACGTTTTCTGGCTACTCGCGGCCCTGCTCGCCGCCGTCCGACTGCTCGATGAAGACGCGCGGCCCCACTGGTGGATGCTGCTGGGGGCTGCCACGGCCATGTCGGTCTCGACCAAGGAACTCGGCGCAGGGTTTTTCGTGGGACTGGTGCCCGCGCTGGCGCTGTTGATCAAGATCGGTGGGCGGGGATGGAGCGCGCTGTTGAAGGGAGCCGCCTGGGCGGGTTCGGCCTTCGTGGCGACCATGGTCGTGGCCAACAACGTGCCCCTCAACCCGTCGGGCTTCGTAAACCGGCTGCGGTTCCTGACCCACTCGCTGCCCGCCGACATGGCCCGCCAATATTCGCCGTATTATTTCCCCGTCGATTTCAGTACCGACCGGGGTATGGCCGTTGAGCTGGAACAGGCAGGCATCGCCGCCCGCGCGCTGCTCGACTCGCTCGGACCCCTGACCGCCGTGCTGGCTGCCGCCGGGCTGTTGCTTTCCGTGCTGCGCCGCCACAGCGCCCTGCTTCTGCTTACCCTGCTGCCCGCCCTGGCCTTCTACCTGTTCGGGCTGAGGTCGATGCTGTCGCTCAGTATCCGCTACGTGCTGCCGTTGTCGGTATTGGCCTGCGTATTTGCCGGCGTGGCGCTGGCAGCGCTGGCGTCGACCCGCCGATTGGTCCTGCCCGCGAGAGCGCTTGCCGCGCTGCTGCTGGCGGCCGCGCTGGTATACGGCCTCGACGTTGACCACATGCTGATTGCTGACGGCCGCTACCCGGCAGAGCGCTGGCTGCAGGATAACGGCAAGCCGGGCCAACAGGTGGAGACCTGGCAGCGCGCCACTTACCTGCCTCGCATCCAGCCACCGCTGCTGCACCACGAAATCAAGTTCGCCGACCGCAACAAGCCCGCGTTCGGCCAGCGACTCCCCGACTTCGTGGTCGTGTCGGAAGCCTCGCTGGGAGGAATCACCGTGCAGTACAGCAGCGACTGGCAACAGTCGGGAACCGCTAAACCGGAAGACCCCCGGGCCACGGACGCGGAACAGGGTGACGCCGCCGACTGGCTGCCCAACCAGGTGAGCGTTACGGGCAACATCATGAACTACAAGCGGCGAGAGAACGTGGAACTGCTCACCGCCCTGCGCGACGGCAGCCTTGGCTACAGCGAGGCCGCGCGCTTCAAAGCCAGGCCGTGGATAGAAAGACCCCTCATACGCAGCCTGAACCCGGAAATCGTCATCTACCAACGCGATGGCACCCGGACGCAATAATCTCCCGTCCGACACCCGGCAGGCAAAACATGGCGCGGACAAACCGGGGCGACGTTTTATCCTCTGAACGGTTATCATATAGACTGGTACGGCTGGCTGCACACAGCGCAATAACAGGGTCAGCCACGGGCCGTCCACGCGATTAGAACAGGGCCAGGACAGATGTCACTAGAAGTTACTTCGCAAACACCTACACAGAAAACACGGCCACTGGTTTCGGTCGTCATCCCCGTGCTCAATGGTGAGGACACCATAGCCAGGGGCATAGAATCGGTATTCGCGCAGGACTACCCCGCCATCGAGTGCATTGTGGTCGACGACGCATCGCAGGACTCGACGGCCGATATCCTGCGTTCTTTCGGCGACCGCATAACGGCCGTATTCAACGAAACCAATCGCGGCACCGCTGGCGCCTACAACATCGGCACCGCCCGCGCCCGGGGCGAATTCGTGCTGCTCATGGCCAGTGACTGTCACCTGACCGACCCGGCCTACGTGTCGGCAGCCGTGAGCGTACTCGAAGACGAAAGCATAGCCGGACTCTGCGGCCAGGGTGTATTCAGCGACCTGCATACGCTCAACCGCGTGCAACGGGTGTTCACTGTCGTGAACCTGCTCGACGTCGACGACAACCCCGACGACGGACTCTTCGAGGTCAGCTTCATCGAAACCCGCTGCGACCTGGTGCGCAAGCGAGCGCTCGAAGAAATAGGGTTCTGGTTCGAGGGTCTTTACAACTCCACCGAGGACCAGGACATCTCGGCCCGGATACGCCAGCTGGGTTACCGCCTGGTGCAGGACAAGCGACTCAAGTTCGCGTTGGACTTCGGCCAGACCGAGGACAACCTGCGCAAGGTAATAAAGAAACAGTACAAGTACGCCAACGGGCAAGGTTACATCTTCCTCAAGTACGGACTTGGCCACCACCTGATGACCGGTAACCAGGACAACCGCCGCAGCCGTATCCTTCATCGTATCGTGCAGGTAGCCCTCGGCCCGATCGTGGCCGTTGGAGTGGTGGCCGGCGCCACAGGCACCCCGGCGATCGCCTTACTCGCCACCGCCCTGCTGGCTGCACGCGGGATCTACTACTGGCGCAGCTCGGCCCGCTGGCTGAAGGGTGCCGAGCGCCTGTTCTGCGCTGGTCTGGGCCTGGTCTGTGACCTGACCTACGGCCTGAGTTTTCTGGCCGCGCTGGTGACCTGGGCCATAAGCGATCCCCGCATAGTGCGCTTCGGCCGACCGATGGCAGGCGACAGCAGACCAGGATCATGAGCGGGACAAGAGCCCACCTGCGCGCCGGCCTGGGCTCCCTGCTGGCACTGGCAGTGCTGCAATCGCTGGTTGAAAGCGTGGCCCTGCTGCTTGTCTACCGCGATCAGGTGATTCCCCCATACAGTTTTTTTGCCAACCAGCTGTACGATTTCCTCGCCAAACTCAGGTACGCAGCAGACGGCTGGCTCTCGTGGCTGCCCTCGCTTCCTAACAGCTTCACGGCTACCGGCACGGTGGGACACCTGTCGTTGCTGGCCGACCTGCTCCCCGCCACGGTGGCCATGGCGCTGCTGATTGGCACCGTAGGTTCCCTGCTCGGCCGGCTGGCCGGGCGCCGATGCCGGCCCACTGCCCGTGGTTACCTGTGGGCATGGGCAGGGTTGGCGCTGGTCGTTCACGCCACCACGGCGATCAGGGCGCTGTCGCTTGCCGAAAGCCCATCGCTCAAGCACCTGATCTACCGCTCGCGCAGCCTGGTCGTAGACGGAACACTGGTGGCGCTCGCGGTGCTGGCCGTGTCGCTTATCCTGGCCCGGCTGGTGACGTCCCGCCTCGAAAATTCCCGGCGAGCGTTACCGATCGCGGCGCTGGCCTGCCTGCTCGCGCTGCTCCCCGCTGCACTGCCCGGCAGCGCCGGCCCCGCGAATACGACAAACTTGAAAGGCTTCTCGCCCGTGTACGACAAGCCCAACGTGCTGCTTATTTCGCTCGACAGCCTGCGGGCCGACCACGTGAGCGCCTACGGTTACCACAGGGCCACCACGCCCGCGCTCGAAAAACTGGCGGCCGATGGAATACGTTTTGACAACGCCATTTCGACCTCGTCGTGGACGCTGCCCACCCACCTGACCATGTTCACCTCGCGCTACCAGCTGTCACACGGGGTGGTACACGACACCAACGTTCTCGACCCTGGCATCCCCGTGCTGGGCGAAATCATGAAGGCGGCGGGCTATAGCACTGCGGGGTTCGTGTCGGCCCCCTACGTCGCCGCCATGTACGGTTACGCGCGCGGCATGGACGAGTACCTGGACCTCAGCGCCGCCCACGAGCACCGAAGTCTCGCCAGGAAAGCGATCGTCGCTCCCGACATAAATGCCAACGCCCTGCGCTGGCTCGACCAACACGCCGACGAGCCCTTCTTCCTGTTCCTGCACTACTTTGACATCCACTACGACTACGTGCCTCCCGCGCCCTACGACACCATGTTCGACCCCGGCTACGAGGGCGAAATGGATGGTACCGATTTCATCGAGCGCAAGGACGTGAACCGCAACATGCCCGCGCGCGACCTCGAGCACATCCTCGCCCTCTACGACGGCGAAATCCGTTTTACCGACGAACACGTGGGCCGCGTGTTGGCCAGGATTGACGAGCTGGGGCTCCGCGACAATACCCTGGTGATCGTCGTTTCTGACCACGGCGACGAGTTTTTCGAGCACGGCAACAAGGGCCACCATCGGACGCTTTACCAGGAAGTGCTGCGAGTACCGCTGATCGTTCGACTACCCGACGGCCGCTGGGCTGGTGAATCCGTCAGCCGGCAGGCCAGCCTCGTGGACATTCTGCCCACCATCATGGACGTGGCGGGGCTGGACGGCCCCCCCGTGATGGAAGGGCTGAGCCTGCTCGAGCTGCGAGCGGCCACCCCGCGCAGTCGCGAGCGAGCAGTCTACGGAGAGTTTTTTGACAAGCGCGGATTCAACCTGCAGATAGCCCGTCGTCTGCCCACGAGTAAAACCATCCAGCACTTCAACCGCATAACTCATCCCAAAAAGGCGCCGGTAGAATACTACGACCTCGCCCGAGACGCTGAAGAGCAGCACGACCTGGCCGAAGAACGCCGGGAGGAACTGCGCGTGGAACTCGACGGGATGGGCCACTGGAGCGAGCAGCGCTGGCGTGCCCAGCAGCACACGCTGCGCGAGTCGCAGGCAGACACGCGAGTGGAGCTGGACTCCGAAACCCTCGAGCGCCTCAAGTCGCTCGGCTACGTGGGAGAGTAGTACGGTGGCGCGCTTGAAAAGGCTCTTCAACGCAGCGCTGGCCGCGGCGGCCTGCATGGCGATTCTGCAGGCAGTGGCCGTGACGCTGCTTGCCGCGTGGACCCGGCGTAACAGCATACTGGCCCCCAATGATTTCGTACCGCTCTACTGGTGGGACGCGTTCACGCGCTACTACGACTTCCTGTGTGCCTACCTTCCCCTGCCCGGACGCCCCACGGCCTTTATTGGACCGGGCTTCCTGGCCAAGCTCGACCTTTCGTGGGGACTGCTCGCCGTAAATGCAGTGGTGGCGTTTGAAGCCGCGGCTGCCGTGACACTATTGATGCTGGTGTTCCGCGCCGGCGATACCGACGCTGTTCGGCGCAGGGCACTGTGCTGGCTTCTGGGCCTCGAAGCGGCGGTGATCGCTGGAGGATGGTTCCTGCGAGGTGTCCCGCAACTGCTCAACTGGGCGTCCCTGCCCCGCGTCGCCCAGGCTTTGACGTGGAATTTTATCTTCGATGGCACCGCGCTGGCGCTGCTGCTGCTCGCCGGCTGCGCACTGGCCAGCTGGTCGCTGGTGGACCGTCTACCGGAGAAAGGCTGGAAGACAGCCGCCGCGCTGCTGGCAATCGCAACCTCTTCGGCCCTGGTCGCCCAGGCCAAGGCGCTGCCCACAGCCACGGCCATTGACGCAACACTCGAAGAACGTGCAGACCCCGCGGGCAAACCCCTGCCCGCTCTTGCCCCGGGATACAACCTGGTGCTGGTTTCTATTGACAGCCTGCGGTCCGATCACCTGGATGCCTACGGTTACCATCGCTCCACCGCCCCGACCATAAGCGAACTAGCAGCCAAGGGGGTACTGTTTCGCAATAACAGCAGCGCGTCTTCCTGGACGCTGCCCGCGCACATGTCGATGCTAACCGGCCGCAGCCTGCTGGGGCACGGCGTGACCTTTGACGACCGCAGCCTGACCGCCGACGTGCCGACCCTGGCCGAGTCGTTGAAAGGGGCCGGCTACAGGACAGGAGCGGTCGTCTCGGCGCCCTACGTGGAAGCTCGCTACGGTTTCGATCGTGGCTTCGACGATTACGACGATCGTACCATCAGCTTTGCTACCAACGGAGAGTCGTACAAAACGGTGACTGCACCCCTGCTGCAGAAAACTGCCGCCTCGTGGCTGGCCCGGAACGCGGGCGGGGACGAGCCCTTTTTTCTCTTCCTGCACTACTGGGACGTGCACTACGACTACGCCCCCGGCGCTCCCTACGACACCATGTTCGACCCCTCCTACGACGGCGACATCGATGGCCGCGATTTCTACTTCAACCCCGGCGTGCACCCCGACATGGCCAGCAGGGATCTCGACCACCTGCTGGCGCTGTACGACGGCGAGATTCGCCTGGTCGACGATCATCTCGCAAAGCTGCGCAGCACGCTCGCCGAGTTGGGGGTCGCCCAGAACACCATCATCGTGATCACGTCTGACCACGGCGACGAATTTTTCGAGCACGGCGGCAAGGGACACCACAAGACCCTGTTCGACGAGGTGACCCGGGTGCCACTGGTGCTTTACGTGCCGGGCGTGGCCCCCACGCGCCCGGTAGTAAAAATGGAGACCAGCATCGTCGACATAATGCCCACGCTGCTCTCGCTGCTAGGGGTCACCCCGTCCGCGAGCATGGACGGAGAAAACCTGTCGGGGATAGCCTTTCACGGCGAGAAGGAACGCGACCGCTCCACGCTGGCCGAACTCTACCGCCTGGGCAGTCGTAACTACCAATCGTCGCTGCGCAGCAGTGGGCGCAAGGTCACGCAGCTGTATGAAAACGGAGACGTTTACGCTTACGACATCGCGCGTGACCCGGCCGAGCAACAGCGCCTGGATTCCAGCACGGGATTCGTGCCCGGCGTCCTGCGGCAAATGGCCGACACCATGAACCGGCTGTGGCCGGTATACAGCGGCAGGCTGGACGGCGAAACGGGAAAGCTCGAAATGGACGACGCCACGCGCAGCCGGCTGGAGGCGCTGGGCTACATGGACCAGTGAGCAGCGCCGTCCGCGCGGGTCGTCAGCTGTCCATGAAGGCCTGGTAGTCGTCAAGATAACGCAGCACGGTATCGCTGTTGGCCGAGGGCAGCCGGAACACTACTTCTTCTATACCGAGGTCGGCAAAGTATCCCAGCTTGTCGCGGTCGGGCATCGTGCCGAAAGGCACCACGCGGGCCTCGGCCGGGTCGCGGCCCGCTTCTTCCATGGCACGGTGCAGGTCGGGCAGGGCTCCGCTTATGCCCGCGCCGCCTATGGGTATCCAACCGTCGGCGTACTCGGCCACCTGGCGAAACAGCGTCGGCCCCGGCGCGCCGCCGATGAGCACCGGCGGCCTCAGCCCGCCCAGCGGCTTGGGCCAGGACCAGCTCGATTCGAAGCTCACGTGCTCTCCGTCCCAGGCCGCCTCGTCACGGCTCCACAGCTCCTGCATGGCGAGCATTTTTTCGCGGAGGACGGCCCGGCGCTGCGACGGATCAACGCCGTGATGCCGCATCTCCTCGCGGTTCCAGCCGTAGCCCACACCAAAAACAAAACGCCCCTGCGACAACAGGTCCAGGGTGGCCACGGCCTTGGCAGTGATCAACGCGTCGCGCTGGGCAAGCAGGCAGATACCGGTGCCGAGCAGTATCCGATCGGTGGCCGACGCGCAGGCGGCGAGCGTAACAAAAGGGTCGAGCGTGCGGCTGTACTCGTCGGGCAAGGTGTCTTCGCCGGTCGGAGCCGGGGTTACACGGCTGCTGGGGATATGCGTGTGCTCGGGAACATAAAACGAGTGGTAGCCACGCGACTCGGCCTCGGTGGCCAGCGCGACCGGATCCATGGAACGGTCGGTCGCAAACATCGTAATACCCAGTTTCATCGTAACCCACTGATTAGCCGCCAACCCCACCTGCCACAAGAACTGGGGAGACGTACCGGCTGATCCACTGAGCGGGAGACGCCCCTTTTTGACAAGGGGGGTGGGGGTGGGTTCTATGCCATGGTGGATCTGCGCTTCAGCCAACAGGATGAAATCTTTCGCCGCGAGGTCGCCGACTGGATGGCCGACAACCTCGTGGGCGAGTTTGCCTGCCTGCGCCACCGTGGCGGCCCCGGCGACGACAGCGCACTGGTAGACGAGCGCAAGGCCTGGGAGCAACACCTGGGCAGCAACGGCTGGACCTGCGTCGGCTGGCCCACCGAGCACGGCGGTCGCGGCCTGTCGTTGATGCAGCAGGTTATCTTCCACGAAGAATACGCGCGCGCCGGTGGCCCGGGCAGGCTCGGGCACATGGGCGAAGGCCTGCTCGGCCCCACCGTTATTGCCTTTGGCAGCGAGCAACAGAAAAAAACCTTCCTCCCCGGCATAGCCGCGGGCAAGGAGTTATGGTGCCAGGGCTACAGCGAGCCCAACGCCGGCAGCGACCTGGCCAACGTGCAGACCCGTGCCGAACTGGTGGGCGACCAGTGGGTCATCAACGGCCAGAAAGTCTGGACCTCCTGGGCCGAGTGGTGCGACTGGGGATTCGTGATCTGTCGCACCGAGGCTGGAAGTCAACGCCACCACGGATTGTCGTACCTGCTCGTGCCGATGCGGCAGGATGGAATAGAGATACGCCCCATCGTGCAGATCACGGGCGACGCCGAGTTCAGCGAAGTCTTCTACGACAACGCCCACACCCACCGCGACAACGTGGTCGGCGAGGTCGGAGAGGGCTGGAAGGTGGCCATGGGAACACTGGCCTTCGAACGCGGCGCGTCCACGCTGGGACAGCAGCAACACTTCGTGCAGGAGCTCGACGCGGTGATACGAGCCGCCGAGAAAAATGGCCGCGCCAACGACCCGGTCGTGAGACAACGCCTGGCCGACGCGTGGATAGGCCTGAGCATCATGCGTTTTAATACCCTGCGCATGCTGTCCGGCAACGAGAATGGCGAACTCGGCCGCGAAGCGCTGATCTACAAACTCTACTGGGCCACCTGGCACCGCGAGCTGGGCCGACTGGCAATGGACGTAATGGGCGCCGATGCCGAGCTCACCGGCAAGGACGGCGAACTCACCATGTTGCAGAAGCTGTTCCTGTTTACCCGCTCGGACACCATTTATGCTGGTACCAACCAGGTACAGCGCAACATAATCGCCGAGCGCGCGCTGGGCCTGCCACGCGAAGCGCGCCCCGAATGATCGGCAGGAGCCGAACCAACCCGCCCACGAGGACCCGAGAGCAAAATGAGTAAAAACGTACCCGACTATCCCGCAGCCCACGACCTGCTGGCCGGCAAGACCGTGCTGGTGACGGCCGCCGCCGGCACCGGCCTCGGCTTTGCCGCCGCCCGCCGCGCCGCCGAAGAAGGCGCAACGGTCATGGTGAGCGACCTCCACGAGCGCCGCCTGGCCGAAGCTGTCGACAAGCTCGAGGAGTTAAGCGGCCGCCGTCCCGCCTCGGTACTTTGCAACGTCACCGTGCAGGAAGAAGTGGACAGCATGATCGCCGCCGCGGTGAGCGAGCTGGGTCACGTGGACGTGCTCATCAACAACGCCGGACTGGGACTTACGGCCGACGTGGTCGACACCAGCGACGAACAGTGGCAGATGGTGCTCGACATAACGCTTACGGGCACCTTCCGCGTAACGCGGGCCATGCTGCCGCACATGTACTCGCGCAAGACCGGCGCCATCGTCAACAACACCTCGGTCATCGCCTGGCGCGCACAGGCCGGACAGGCAGCCTACGCCGCGGCCAAGGCCGGCGTGGGCGCGCTCACCCGTTGCACCGCGCTCGAGGCGGCGCCGCACGGCGTGCGCATCAACGCGGTGTCGCCGAGCCTGGCCATGCACCCTTTTCTGAGCAAGGTAATGCCCCAGGAAACGCTTGACGAGCTGGTAGACCTCGAGGCCTTCAAGCGTAGCGCCGAGACCTGGGAAGTGGCCAACGTGATGATGTTTCTCGCCAGCGACTACGCTTCGTACATGACGGGCGAAGTCGTTCCGGTGAGCAGCCAGCGACCCTGATACGGGTGGTCAGCCCGGTAGCGAATCAGCCGGCGGGATAGAAACGGCTTATGGTGTCGGCCACGCAGGCCGGCTTGTCGCTGCCCTCGATCTCTATGGTCACGCGTATGGTGGCCTGCACGGCGCCGTCGCGCGTCTCGTCTGCCTTGACCAGTTCCCCACCGGCACGCACGCGCGAGCCGACCTTGACCGGTGCAAGGAACCTGACCTTGTCGGTTCCGCAGTTCACGCCCATGGCGACGTTATTAACCGTGATGACCTGCGGCAGCATCATGCTGATGAGCGACAGCGTCAGGTAGCCGTGCGCGATGGGCGCACCAAAAGGTCCAGTCTTGGCACGCTCGGGGTCGACGTGAATCCACTGGTGATCACCGGTGGCCTCGGCAAAAGTATTGACCCGCTCCTGGGTGATCTCCACCCAGTCGCTGAAGCCCAGCTCCTGTCCTACCGCCGCCTGCAAATCCCCTGTGTTGTCGAATACTGTAGCCATCTACTGCTCCCTCCGTTTCGCTGCCCCGGTGCTCGTGACCACGCCAGCCTGCAGAGCAAACACGAAGTCCCGCGCTGGCGCAACAACGGCGCCGCCCCTATCATCGCCGTCGTGACCAGAGCGGCAACAGCCAGGGGCCTGCTCGCCGACTGCGGCCTCGACCCGGTCCGCGTGCCCTTGTGCGCCGGCGACCTCGGCCCCGTGCAGCATCCGGCCCTGGCCTGGGCCCGGTCGGGGGCCATGCAGCTCACCGGCCGCGCCGATGGCGCGCCGCTACTGGCCCCGGGCCCGCTGGCGCTGTGTGCCGACGGCGCCGCTGCGGCCCTGCGCGCACTGGCACCCGGCTGCCTCGACGAACTCGACGGCGCTGCTTTACTGGGCGAGCGTGCGGCCTGCGCACAACTGTCGCGTAGAGGCCCGCTATCGCCCGGGGGCTCCTGCCGACTGTTACCCTGCAGTGACGGCTGGCTGGCCATCAACCTGGCGCGCAGCGACGACCTCGCAGCCCTGGCCGCCTGGCTCCAACTCGACACGGCACCGCCCAGCTCGACCGCTAGCGCGTGGCCCCTGCTCGAACACGAGCTGGCCCACAGGTCTTGTGGCCCGCTGCTCGAGCGCGCCGAACTCCTGGGCCTGCCGGTTTCCCGGGTGACGCGCCCGGCGGCCGTCGCACCCCCTTGGATGCGCTTTGCCCAGGGCATGACCACTCTTGACGGGCTGGCGCTTGACCGGCCGACGCTTGCCGCGGATCCTCCGCTGGTCGTTGACCTGTCGTCGTTGTGGGCGGGCCCCTTGTGCGCGCAACTGCTGGCCGATTGCGGCGCGCGCGTAATCAAGGTGGAGAGCACGCGCCGGCCCGACGGCGCACGGCAGGGCCCGCCGCGTTTCTACGACCTGCTCAATCACGGCAAGCAAAGCGTCGCAGTGGATTTTGCCGACGATGGCGATCTCGCCTTGTTGCGCTCCTTGCTCGAAGTAGCCGACGTGGTCGTTGAAAGTTCGCGTCCGCGGGCGCTCGAGCAGCTAGGTATCTCGGCCGGCGAGTTGTTGCTGCGCAGACCGGGCCTGCTGTGGATCGCGATAACCGGCCACGGGCGCGACAGCGGACGCGTGGCCTTCGGCGACGACGCCGCGGCGGCCGCCGGTCTGTGCCCCTGGGTGGACACCGATCACCCGGGCAAAGACGATGGCGGCGAGCAGCAACAGCCCTTGTTCTGCGGCGACGCGGTGGCCGACCCCCTCGCGGGCCTGCACGCGGCGGTGGCCACGCTGGCCTTGCGACGCGCAGGCCGCGGTGGCCTAGTAGACCTCTCGCTGGCCTCGGTAGCCGCGCACTGTGCGGACGCCACGGCCGACGCTGCCGACTGTTGCGCAGATATAGAAGTCAGCCGCTGCGACGACGGCTGGCAAGTCGTGGTCGACGACCAACGAGCCCTGGTGGCACCAGCCCAAGCGCGAAGCAACGGGCGACAGGCTGCCACACTTGGCCACGACACCGCAGAGGTCAGGGCCTGGCTCGGGAAACAACGGGGCCACTGAAAGCACTTGCTCGTAGTCAACGCCGAAATTGATGGCCGCAACGGCCTTGGCCTGCGCTGCGGCGACGGCTTACTGGTAGAAGTGGCCGTGGGCCTGCAGGCCAACGGCGACGAACTCGTGATCGACGCGCACGGCGGCGCTGTAATAGCCGGCCTGCACGACCATCACCTGCACCTGCTCGCCCTGGCCGCCGCACGAAACTCGGTGGCCTGCGGACCCGGTGACACACCCGACGCCGAGTCCATGAGGCGGGCGTTTGCCGCCGCCCCTGTTGCCCGCGACGCCCAGGGCTGGATACGCGCGGTCGGTTACCACGAAGCGGTGGCTGGCCAGCTCACCCGCGAGTTGCTCGACGGCATGATGGCCGACCGGCCCCTGCGCGTGCAGCACCGCAGCGGCGCAGCGTGGGTGTTCAACTCGGCGGCCTGTCGGATGCTCAAACTCGACGCCGCCGACCACGTTGGCGTTGAGCGCGACAGCAAGGGCCGCGCCACCGGCCGACTGTTTCGTGGCGACCAGTGGTTGCGCGAGCAGCTTGGCCCGGGCGCCGCTCCCGATCTCTCGGCGGTGGGCGCAGAGCTTGCCTCCGTGGGAGTCACCGGCGTGACCGACGCCACCCCTTCGAACGGAGCCGACGAGGCCGCGCTGTTCGGTCGCGCGCTTGCCGACGGCAGCCTGCCGCAGCGACTCACCTTGATGGGAGGCTTCGAACTCAGTGACCGTGGGTCGATGGTGGATGGCATAGAGACCGGCGCGGTAAAGCTCGTGCTCGACGAGCGCGCGCTACCCGCTATCGACGAGCTCGTAGCCGACATGAGCCGCGCCCACGACTCGGACCGTGCCGTTGCCGTACACTGCGTGACCCGCGTCGAGTTGTTCCTGGCGCTCGCGGCTTTCGAACAGGCGGGTGTCGTGGCAGGCGATCGCCTCGAACACGCCTCGGTCTGCCCCGACGAAGCGGTGCAACTGGCACGCGGACTCGGCCTTGCTGTGGTCACCCAGCCGGGCTTCGTACGCAGCCGCGGCGACGCCTACCTGCGCGAGGTCGAACGCAGCGACCATCCCCTGCTCTACCGCTGTCGGGCCTTCGTGGATGGCGGCGTTACGCTTGGCGCGGGCACTGACGCGCCCTTCGGCGACGCCGATCCCTGGCTGGCCATGCAAGCCGCGGTCGACAGGCAGACGTCCGGAGGCCACAGCCTCGGCGTCGACGAGAGCCTTACGCCCGAGCAAGCCCTGGCGCTTTTTACCGGCAGGCCACAGAACCCGGGTGGGCCGCCTCGACGCCTGGCGGCCGGAGAACCGGCCGACCTCGTCGTGCTCGACCGCCAGTGGTCACGAGCCCGCGACGAGCTGTCGAGTTCGATGGTACGCACTACCGTTACCGGCGGCCGCGTCAGCTTCGCGCGGGATTGATCACCCAGGCAGTAGCGATCATCCAGGCGGGCTGGCAAAGGTCGCCATCATGCGGTCGAACTCCCAGAAGGCCCGCAGGCACTGCAGCTTGCCATCGTCGTTGACGCGGTAGACGAACACGCCTTCGCACAGTGCCGTGCTGCCGTCGGGCTGGGTGGTGTGAATGCGGCCGATGTTGGCGACCTCGTTGCCACAGGAAAACGAATCGACCAGTTCAAAGTTTATGCCGGTGGTGGCGATGGTCGCGTCCCAGAACGCGCCTATGCCCTCGGGCCCGTGGTGCCCCTTGCCCTCGGGGTCAAGTGGCGAAACACCGACCGGGTCTTCAATCCAACCGTCGTCTGCAAACAAGGCAATCCACTGCTCGCGCGCGCCCTCGGGTTTTTCCTGCACGAGTTTCATCGAGCGTTGCGACGCCGCGCGCGCCGGGTGTTCTTCTGCCATCTGCGTGTCCTCCATTGTTGTTACCTCTTGTTGCACTACGCCGCCGGGCCCGCCTGTACCATGCCGCCCAGGATATCTGCCACGCGATCAACATCGTCGGGGTCGGTGGTGCTGGGCACCAGCAACACTTCGTCGGTCCCGAGGTCTTCCATGCGCCGCACGGCGTCGCGTAGCTTGTCGGCCGAGTCGACCAGGACCATGGGCACGATGGCGTCCACCATTTCAGAGCCCATGAAGGCCAGGTAGCGACGCAACACCTGGTCGAGCTGGTCGCGGGCGCCCGCCCCCAGCGCGTACCAGAAGGACGTGACCAGGCGCGGCGCGCTGTCGCGACCGGCGGCCTTCCAGGCCTCGCGCGCGGTGTTCCAGGCAAGCTCCGTTTCTTCGCTCGAAGGGCCGAAACTGAAGCCCGATATGCCATCGGACCACGCGGCAGCGCGTTCAATCGAGCGCGGATCGATGGCGCCCACGAGCACCGGCGGCCCGCCTTCCTGCACGCAGCGCGGTTCGAGCGGGCGCAGGGCTTCCACTGTCTCCTCGCCGCGCCACGCCGCCCGCATGACGGCCACCTGTTCCTGCATGCGACGCAGGCGCCGCCGATCGTAGGGACGGCCGAACGCGCGGTAATCCTCTGGGCGACCACCCACGCCCACGCCCAGCACCACGCGCCCTTCTGACAACATGTCGAGCGTGGCTACCTGCTTGGCCACGTGCAACTCGGCGTGCATGGGCAACACCACCACCGAGGTCTGCAGGGCAACCCTCTCGGTGACGGCCGCAGCCGCGGTCAGGGCAATCATGATCTCCGGGTTGGGAAAAAATATGCGCTCGCCAGCGGCTATGCTGCTGAACGGCCCGGCGTCAATACGGCGGGCCCAGTCGAGCAAGCGGTCGCGGTCGAGGCCCGGCACCATTATCGGAAGGTTCAATCCCAGTTGCATATTTCGTCCACCAATCCCCAGTCCAGTGCCGTTTGGGCAGTAATCGTTACCCCGCTCAAGGCCAGCCAGGCCGTGCGCTGTCGGCCTATGCGCGCGGGCAGGCTCGCTGTACCGCCGGCTCCCGGCAGCAGGCCCATCTCCAGTTCGGGTAACGCGAAGCTCGTGTCGGGGCGGGCCACCACGCGGCCGGCAAAGGCCGGCAGCTCTACACCCGAGCCCAGGTTGTGACCGTGCACGAAGGCTGTCACCCGGTCGCCGCAAGCCGCCAGCAACCTGCCCACGTTGCGCGTGCTTCGTACCGCGTGGGCAGTTGCCGGATCATCCAGCGTGCCGAACTCGGCCAGGTCCCCGCCGCTCGAAAAACACGGGCCGCGACCGCGCAGCTCAACGCGGGCTATAGAATCGTCGGCCACCACCACCGCCAGGGCCTCGGCCAGGGCGTCGCGCAGGGCAGTAGAAAAAGCATTGTGGCGCTGCGGGCGATTGAGCTCAAGCCTGAGCAACTCTCCCTCTCGCGTCGCCTCGACTGCCGCCGCGCTGTCACCCTCGTCGGTCGGCTTGCCACGTGCAGCCTCGCCGGCCTGCGTGAGCCAGCGAGCAAACTCGGGACCGGCCTGCAGGGTGGAGTAAGCCAGCGACTCCGCGACCAGTGCCTCGTGCAGTGAGCGGCCCTCGGCGCGCAACGACTGCACGAGCACCAACGAAGCGATGGGGTTGCGGGCGACCGCCTCCTCTACGGTGGCCAGCGACTCGCTGTCAATGACCACGAGATCCGCGGCCCGTGCCAGCGGTGAGTCGGCGCCCCGGGCGGCCGGGCAGAAAGCAACCGACGCGCAGGCGAGCTCTCGCAACGCGCGCGCAACGGCAGGCGGCAAGGGCAAGGTCGGGTCTGCAGAAGCAAGGTCAATGACCAGCGGGCAGCTGCCGTTGAGCGGCGACCAATCTTCGGCCGACGAGGGTGCGGCCAGGCACGCGAGCGCCTCGGCAGCGGTCAGCATCGGCTACTCAGCGACCCCGGCGCTGTCGGCCAGCAACTCGCGTACACGACGGCGCAGCAGCTTGCCGGTTTCGTTGTAGGGAAGCTCGTCGATGAATTCTATGCGGCCGGGCACGCGCGAAGAGCGCAGGCGTTGCTTGACCAGCGCCTGCAGGTCGGCGACTTCCGGGTGTTCGCCGCGCGCCACCACCATGGCGGCCACGGCCTCGCCCCACTCGACGCTGGGCACGCCGACCACGGCCACGTCGGCCACCGAGGGATGCTCGAGCAGCACGTCTTCTATCTCGCCCGGTGACATGTTCTCGCCGCCGCGGACGATGACGTCGTCAACCCGCCCCTCTATGAAAAGATAGCCTTCTTCATCAATGGATCCGCCGTCGCGGGTAGGAAACCACCCGTCTCCCTCCACCCGCGTGCCCAGGCCCAGGTACTCGCCTGACACCTGCTCGCCGCGCACGTAGATCTCGCCCGACTCGTTGGCGCCCAGGGTCGCGCCCTCGTCGTTGCGCACCTGCAACTCGACACCGGGAAGCGGACGGCCCACAGACACCAGGCGTCGTTTCACGGCCGCGTCGTCGCTCGCCGAGGCACTGCGATGGTCGTCGGGATTGAGCAGGGTAATCGTCGAACTGGTTTCGGTCAGGCCGTAAGCATTGGTGAAACCAGTGCCGGGGAAAAACCGCATGGCCTTTTCTATGACCGCCAGGGGCATCTTGCCGCCACCGTAGCTCAACGCGGCCAGCGCGGGCAGGCCTGGGTCGCTGGCGCCGTTGTTCTCGAGCTCCTCGACGATGCGCGACAACATCGTCG